>JAGRDI010000197.1 GCA_020432765.1 Anaerolineales bacterium
ATCCACGACTTGCCCGCTAATCATCGCTTGCAACGCTACTTGGCCCGTGCAATTTGTCAGCTAAATATAAGCTTTCAATCCCGATTAGCAGAGGTTCATAATCTGCAATTTTTTCCTGAAGAATTTTGAAAAGTTACAAGCTCAGACGGAAAAGAAATTGAAAGAAACTGTCTATTCTCTTCCGTCCAAGTTTAAACAAATTCTAACAAGAACCAGAGAAGCACTTCGAGTATACGCAACTATAATAAAACACCTCTCTGATTATGATTCATGATCTTATCACCTTGAACCAGTAGGTGCTGGCACAAAAGTCGCAGATATGCCTGCGCCTGCTATCGCTGATTGAGGGCCTTCTAGTATAGACGTTCCATAGCAGTCGAATATCTCTAACCAATAAAAATATTTTTTCCCGTTGGTGAGGCCATCATCTACCCACTCACCGGCAACGGCCGTTTCTTGTTCATGCACCAATGTCCAGTAATCAGTAGTAGATTTTACATTGCGGTAAATGTTAAAATACCCAAGTTCATACGCATCAAAACCACTCCAGGTCACTTTAATCCGTTCAGACTCATCACCCGCAACTGACCAAACAGGTGTAGAATCCCCTGCACGCACAGGGCAGCCGGTAGTAGTGGGTTTTAGATTAAGCCTAATCGCATCAGCAAACACTCGCCGACCTGAACTACTTGCAACAGACATCTGACTTAGCCTAACATGCTCATCACCATAATTGTTAAAATTATAGCCTCCCAGGTAAGCCCAGCCATCAGTCACTGTATTAGGATATTCGGATTGGACAACAATAGCCTGATCTCCATAACCCTGGTGTTTGATCGTATAAATAGCATAATGAGCTGGATCAACCTGAGGTGGATCATCTGGTGGAGACTGATGATGTGGGATATGGGCAAAAACATAATGAAAACCCCCTACGAAAAGATTGGCAATATCCCATTTTGCCGATAGTCCTGGGGATGAAGTGCGTATGGCTGCATGGTGAAAGTTCTCCAAATAGGCACCATTTGCATAAGAAATGTTCCCCCAAACAGTATCAGCAGCGGTAAAAATTGTTGAGACGCTGTCATCAAAGAATTTCGGATTTTGACCAATGTCTAAATCTGCCATGGGTGAACCAGATGGGTATTGAGTACTACCCGATGTGAGCGCAGGATATCTGAACCAGAGATCGGTACTGACGGCACCAGTTTGGTGACCGCTTGCACAGCCTCCACCCGGATTTGTCCAAACGCTCCAGGGATCATCTCCTGCTCCTATCCAACCATATGGATTGACAGGTTTGTTAGCAGCATCGCGCACTTCAAAGTGCAAATGGGATCCGTCCGAATTACCCGTATCACCGCTAACGCCTATAATGATTGGCAAAGTTGCTTCACCGGTCAGAGCATGAATGACACTCATATGTCCATAGATTGTTGTGTAATCGTTACCAAAACGACTGTGGTCAATTTTAATATAAAATCCCAGGCCATGAGTATGGTTAGCAGGATTAGACCAACCTGCATAGTCAACATCACCTTGATCCGCTGCTAGAACAGGTTCGTAATTGAGATCGTAATCAATCCCATCATGCGCATCATAACCGTATCCAAAGGGAGGGTTTTCTCTAGGGGTATCATCATAATGGGTAGTTTGGTTTAATGGGTCTCGACAAAAGTTGTCACTTCCAGCTGATGTCATTAAGGGATATGAGTGATCAAAAATGGCCGTCACTGGTGCGCTGCCAAGGTAAATTCTTCCAAGGAATGGTTGTGGAGCTTGAGCCCGAATTGGCTGCACATCGCTAAACAGCCAAACCAGGATAGTCGTACAAATCAAAAGATTTAGCAAGGTTACAAAAATGGGTAGTCGGTTTTTTAACATGTCGTAACTTCTCCATTAATTATTGTTCAGGAATGTTTTCATGCCTCATAATAGTTTCAAACGGTTAATGTCTTTGCTGACTGTTGCAATTTTGTATGCAATGACAGGCATTTCTATGACCGAAACTTTAACAGTCTGTTTTTTTAGTGAAATCTTTACAAGTCTGGAACCCAAATGTGGGCATTTACTAAAATGCCACCAGTTGTATCTATAACTTGAGCCATGGCACCACTATCAAGGTGCATTACAAATAAACCGGATTGCGTCGGGTCTGTGATAGAAAGTAGGAGCCAGTCACCATCAGGTGACCAACCATACAAGTCAAAATCCTGTTCTGGCATGGCTTCCAAGTGTGTGTATATGTTACCAGTAGCTACGTCAAACGTGATTAACTGTTCTATGTCTTCTTGTACTAGGGTAGCTGCCAAATGGTAGTTGCTATATGGTGACCAGAGTGGATCATTAACAAAGTCCGCATTTAAAAATTCGGTTTTTATCTGAGTATCCGGATTCCATAAGGATAATGAACCCTGATCACTTTTGAACGCTAACCAATTTCCATCCATTGACCAATGCGGATTCCCACCAATGGCTTCTCCAGTTACCAAATAGAAAACCTCCATTTTTTCCCTATCTAGCATCAAGATATCACCAGACGGATCGTTATAAGTCCACCATTTGCCATCGGGTGACCACGCGTTTTGTCCAATTGCCAGATTGACACCTTTGTCATGTATCATAGTAAGCGAACCTGAATTAGGTACAAACGCTTGCAGTTTTCCACCTCCCTGAAATACACCTTCATCAATAGCCGAACCTGTTGTGGAAAAGATCAACAATTCACCATCAGGTGAAAGCGTTACACCTCCTTCAGCTGCAATATCTGCAAATGACAAAATTGTTTCTGATAATGAACCATCCAACAATATGTTTTCAATCTGGTGAAAATATATAGATATAACGGCTCGGCTGTCTAATGCCCAAACAATACCGCCACTTTCGCCTTCAGAAGTTTGGGTATTTGTTAATTGGCGAATAGAATCTTTTGTCAAGTCATAAACAAATATATCCTGGTGATCACGTATAGGGTGCCATGTCAACTCACCATCACCATTGGTATCATGTGTAAGCAGAAAGGCCAATTTGCTTTTATCCGGGGATATTTGTATAGGAACAAGAGGAGGGCTTATTTGCTCCAATATGGTTGTGATCTGCCACTCTGCGGCGTGGTCAGGAGCATTCGCCCGGTACAGGTTGAACGCATCTTGCCCTTCTGGCTGCAAGAAAAAGAAAATCTCTCCAGGCGGCGGTTCCAACGGTGGCAGTGTGGGTGTAATTGTAGGCTGTGGTGTGCCCGTTGGCTCGGGCGGCGCGTCTGTGGGAATGACCACTGGAGTAGTCGTCGGCGGTAAAGTGGCTGTGGCTTGTAATGTGGCTACGGCCGTCACTGGTTTCAAGGCCGAGGTCGGCGCAGTAGGAGATGCGGTCGCTGCTGGGTCAAGTTCTTCCTGAGTCACACAACCGACACAAAACATTGTCACCAATAACATCCAGATCATCAACCATCTTTTCATCGAGTTATCTCCTCGTAGGGCGATTTTGCAAAATCGTCCTACAAATTTTAAAATAGTCGTCATTGTTTGGTGGCGGGTCTGCTTAACCAGGTGGGATGACGGGCTATATCCGCATTACTCACTTGTGTAGGCAGCTGACCAGGAATCACCTGCCACACAGCATCGGCAGCGGTAAAAGCCAATGTCTGACCATCCGGAGACCAAACAGCAGCATAAACCTGGCTGTCACTGAAAGCAGTAAGCGGTGTGACACTGCCGCTGGCTATGTCTATCTGGTGGATATTGCTGTGCAACGCATCAGCTTGCTGGTCCGCCAGGATCATATCCGGGTTCTCGCGGTGGACATACACCAATGTTTGGCTGTCTGCTGACCATGCAGGTGGAAACCCATGTCCAGCATCGACATCGGCTAAATACTCAGTCGGTGCACCACTCTCAATATTGGCCAGCCATAACTCACCTTGGGGGAAAGGAATATTGCTGTCAGGCATCAGGATGTAGGCCAACTGTTGACCATCAGGTGACCAACGCGCAAAAGCAGCAATCTGCCGTGGGAATTCATGTCGAAAAACCAATGTCCCGTCTTTCAAGTTGATTGTCCCAACCTCACTGCCCATGCGCAAACCAGCAGAAGCGGCGTAAGTAATCTGTTGACCATCAGGTGTAAATGCAGCGTCATAGGTGCCAAAGGACAAATCTAATGGTATTTGATGGGCAGTATCAGCGGCCTCAATTAGCACGATTTGATCATCTTCAATCTGGCGATACAGAAACCAGTCACCAGATGGTGCCCAGGCAAGAAAATAGCCAGCAGCCAGTGAGATTGGTGAGCTTGTAGGTTGGTTTAGATTTAACAACTGGGCTGCGACAGTATCCTGACAATTATATTGTCGGATGAGGTATTGACCATTAGGAGCAGCAAACAAATTATCACTGCTACAACGCTGTGGTTCTGTCGCGCTTGCAATCAATTGTGGCACAACAGGTTGTGTGGCTTTGCCCTGGTCGTCAACGGGATAAGCAATGATATCAGCTTTTGTGCGACCCGGTTGATCTGCTGCTTCAAAGGTCACAAAAGCCAACGCTGCGGTCGGCGGCTATGCCGCCGACCGCAGCGCATCAAGTGGAATTTCTTCTTGGCTGTCAAGAATAGGGGTGAAGTAATTGAATAACAATGCGCCGGTTAATAGGATCATCACGGCATTGAATAGGTAAGCAATATTTTTACGCAT
>JAGRDI010000198.1 GCA_020432765.1 Anaerolineales bacterium
GTCGAAGTCCGGACTTCGACAGGCTTAGTCCTCGTCGTGCAATGACATTACATCAACAGAACTTCCGTGTACTCTTGCTGTCTAGCCGGCATTAAATCCTGAGAATTTTCTGACGACATTAGCGGCTGCTTGACCAAATTTTGCAACACTGTTAACCTTCCTCCTTGCGGGGAGCGGTATGCATCCTGACATAGTAACTTAACCTGATTTGTAACACCGCTTTGATTTACTGTGTCAAGTGAAAATTCGTTACACAGAGGAAAACATGCAAACAACAGCACCATCAGAAGAAACAAAAAATACCCGCGCAACACGCACTATAAAAGATTACGTGGGTCTCACATTACGCGGCATCGCCATGGGCGCATCCGACATCGTGCCTGGCGTCTCCGGCGGCACAATGGCCTTCATTTTAGGCATCTATGAAGAACTCATTGACTCCATTCGCACAATTGGCCAGCGTGAATTTATCAATGCAGCCTTTCGCTTGCGTATTAAAGAAGCCCTAAAAATAATAAACTGGCCTTTTTTAGTTGCAGTGGCTTCGGGCATTGGCATTGCCATTTTGACCCTGGCTGGCGGCCTTGAATGGACTCTTGAAAATCAACCTGTATTGTTATGGAGCTTCTTTTTTGGCTTGATTTTGGGTTCAGTTATCACGGTTAGCAAACGTGTGGGGAGCTGGCGCATCACAGTTTTTATTGGCTTAGGCATTGCTGTTGTTGGCGCCTATCTGCTTGTGGGTGCAGTGCCAGCACAAACACCAGATACCTGGTGGTTTTTGATGCTTAGTGGTGCCTTGGCAAGTTGTGCAATGATTTTGCCCGGCTTATCTGGTGCCTTTATCCTTGTCCTGCTGGGCAAGTATGAATTTGTACTCAATGCTGTCAACCAACGCGACATTGTTAGTATTGCTCTCATTGCGATTGGCGCCGCGGTTGGCTTGATAACGGCTGCCCAAATATTGGGTTACTTTTTCAGGCGCTATCATGATGTGACTGTCGCAGTATTAATTGGTTTTATGCTTGGTAGTTTGCGTAAAGTATGGCCCTGGAAAGTCGATGTGGCTTGGCTGACTGATGCCAATGGCGATTACATCTTGAGCCATGGCGAACGTATCGTGTCCCAACAGCATGATATATTGCCGAATTTTTCAACCGTGGCTGATGTGACTGAATTTTTGATTGCAGTCGCATTGGCTTTGTTGGGCTTTGGTGTCGTGTTTTTGCTAGATCATGCAGCCGCACGTCAGAGCAAAACTACTTGAGGTCTTGGAGGATTTAGGTTTTGTCACGAACAGGTAAACGGATAACGGCCGTATTGTTTGACCTGGATGATACTTTGTTGGATTGGTCAGGTCAGACCAGCCACTTCAGCGACATCTTTCGCCCGCATGTCAACAATATGTATACCCACCTCGCTGAGGAAGGCCATCCACTGCCCGCACGTGAGGATTTCTTCCAATGTTACACCGACACCATCATCGCGCATTGGGCTGAAGCCAAAAAAGAGTTCACCGGCGTCAATTTCGGCAATGCGCTCACTGATTGTTTTACACAAACTGGGCTAGACACAGACAGTATTGATTTAACGGCCGTAATGCGTGCCTATAATTGTGCCCCCATTCCTGGCGTGACCTTGTTTGATGATACGATTCCTGTGCTAGAAACTTTGCGTCAACGTGCCTACAAAATCGGCCTTGTCACCAATTCGATGCTGCCCATGTGGATGCGCGATGTAGAATTGCACGCCTACAACATCATCGACTATTTCGACGCACGCATTACCTCCGGCGATGCCGGCTATATGAAACCCCACCCAGTCATCTACACAAAAATATTAACTGCACTGGAAATCACCCCTGAACAAGCCGTTTTCATCGGCGATCGCCCTGGCAACGATATCGCCGGTGCCAATGCTGTCGGTATCACCAGCGTCTTGATGTCACCCCCGCATCTTAACCACAAATTGAACGGAAACGAACCTGACTATATAATAACAAATCTAAGTGACCTTCTACCCATCTTAGAAGCACTTGAAAAGTAGAAAATCTGGTAAAATATTCCACACCTATAAGGAAAACAGATACAAGACCATTCGACTATTCGAGTAAAGAGTATCTATCAGGAGGAAGTTATGAGTAAACCAGGACGCAATGACCCGTGTTACTGTGGCAGCGGCAAAAAATATAAACAATGTCACATGCGTGAAGACCAGGCCGCAGACCGCGAGCAGCGTATGCGTGTTGAAGCGGCGCGTTTTTTGCGCATCGACATTCCCCGTTTTGCACGTGACGAACGCTTCGACGAAGCATTTGATGCCGCACTCCCCATCTATTGGAACAATTATTACGATGCCGAAAACGCCACTGAAATGAGCCAATTTGAGGCGCTGCGTTTCATCGACTGGTTTGTTTTTGATCATCAGCTCGAAGATGATACGCGGGTAATTGATTTGTATCAAAGTGATATTGGCCCTAAACTCAGCAAACACCAACAGGCCATCTTGGTTGATTGGATTGAAGCCGGCGCTGCCTGGGGTTATGAACTGCTTGGCTATGAAGGACAGACGCTGCAACTGCGTGAATTTATGACTGGTGAAGAATACAAAGTGTTTGAAGCCGGCGGCCATGGTAATGTGCGAGTAGGTGAAATCTTGTTAGCACGATTGGTGAATGTGTTTGACCACCTTGAATTTAGTACCTTTGCCGCTTATCTACCAAAAGATGAAATCACAGATATTGGCGAGAAGCTTGCCGCTGCCAAAGAGGCCGCTCCAGAGCAAAGCCAGGCAGAATTCATGCGCCAACACGGTATAGATTTTATTCACCACGCACTGGCAGAGGCAGAAAAGGCGAAGCGGCCCCCGGTGGAACGCTTGAACCCCAATCGAACCGACCCGCCTATTGAGCGCAAACCGGGCTACGATAAAAATGCTGTCGTGCGCCAACGCAGTTATGGGGCCACCCGCCAACAATCAACCCAAACGCGCAAAAAAGCGATTTAATATCAAAGAAACCTGGTTTTGGCGTCCCCGGTCGCTTGAAAAGCCGGGTTTCTTTTTCCTCAATTATGAAAACCACATTGCTTATTCACCCACAAAAAATGCCCCTGCGCGGCACGATCACAGTGCCTGGCGACAAATCAATCAGCCATCGCGCTGTTTTACTGGGTGCTTTGGCGGCCGGGGTTAGTCATATCCGTAATTGGCTGCCGGCCGGTGATACGCTGGCGACATTGGCAGCGGTTCGTGCTTTAGGTGTGCATATCGAAGTCGATGAGGTTTCGGCGCAAGCGTGGGATTTGCGTATTGAAGGGCGTGGTCTACACGGGCTGCAAGCTCCTAATGGTGCATTGAATTTACGCAATGCGGGCACCGGTTTGCGCTTGTTGGCTGGTATCATGGTCGGACAGGCTTTCCCATCAGTTTTGGATGGCAGTGTGCAGTTACGCAAACGGCCGATGCGCCGCATTACGGATCCGTTAACTTTGATGGGAGCAGATATTCGGGCTGAAAACGGCCGTTGTCCTCTTCACATTGGGTCTGCCTCTCTACACGGTATTGATTATGAGATGCCTGTGGCTAGCGCGCAGGTGAAAAGCGCCGTTTTATTGGCTGGCTTATATGCCAGCGGTTCCACACGGCTTTTTCAACCTGGTCCAGCACGTGACCATACCGAACGTATGTTGATCGCAATGGGTGTGGGTGTTGAGGTTGAGGGGGATT
>JAGRDI010000199.1 GCA_020432765.1 Anaerolineales bacterium
TCTTGTTGTCTGATGTGGATAACGGCCGTTCTTGCTAAACTTCGGTATCAAGGAAGGTAGTTAAAATGACGTTTTGAGGGAGGCTTTTGATTTGTTCACCGATAACAAACCGATCACAGTTCTTCTCGTCTCCCAGCCCGGGATTATGCACAATGTTTTGCACAGTATACTGCAATCACTGTCGTGTGCCACCGTGCTCGATGCCAACGGGGCCTTTACCGCCTATACCATCCTGGAAACCAAACCCGTTGATGCCATCATCATTGATGCCAATATTCCATTCGCCGAAAGCCAGGCACTTATTACCCGCATCAAGAATAATTACCCACATATTCAATGTCTTGCATTCACCGCCACCACCAAAGAGAAGCGTTTATTGCAATCTGCGGGTGCTGACAAAATTTTGTTTCAAAATTGTTCACTACAAGAGATTGAAGAAGCTGTTTTTTCTTGAAGCGCATTGACAGAGAACAGAACGGCAACGGCCGTTTCACCTGAATAGCTTAATAAATTTTTTACAAAAGGAAGGAAACAAATGGGAATTTTAAGTTGGATTATTTTTGGCGCATTAGCCGGCTGGATTGCCAGCTTGATTACCGGGCGCAATGAACGTCAGGGCTGCCTGATGAACATTATCGTTGGCATCATTGGTGCATCGCTCGGTGGTTGGATTATGAGTCTGTTTGGTGGCTCTGGCGTCACAGGCTTCAACCTGCCCAGTTTTCTGGTAGCAGTCCTGGGTGCAGTGGTTTTGCTAGCCATCGTTAATTTCATTTTTGGCAGAAGATAACAAGATTTGAAAAGGAGTAAATATGAAAACAGCAATCCTTATATTATTAGGTGTACTTTTGATAACTTCTCCCATTGCTGCACGAGAATTGATAACATCGAACCAACCAAATGAGGATATTCTTAATCAGTCAGCTTTGGCGCTTCCCCTGGCTCAAAGCGATATTCAGGCGCTGGACAATGAGGAGACGGATTGCCCGTTTCCCGTACCCGATGATGAAGTCATCAACGAAACCATCGTTTGCGGTGAAATGACCGTTCCCGAAAATTGGAGCGATCCCGGCAGCCAAAAAGTGACCATCGGTTACGCCATTCTGAAAACACCGAATCTGTCGCCGATCCCCGATCCGGTCATCTATCTGGAAGGCGGGCCAGGCGCGTCGGCGTTGTCAACGCTGCCCTATTTGCGCGATGTGTTTGCCGAACTGCGCCACTACCGTGATGTGGTCATTTATGACCAGCGCGGCAACAGCTACAGCTCACCACTGGTTTGCCCGGCAGAGATTATTGGCCAGCCGATAGACGATCTTCCCGAACAACCAGACCTGTCTGAACTGTCGTTTAACAGTGACCTGGAAGATCTGATCAACAGTGCCAAAAATCACAGCGACTATAAAACGGCCGTTAACTGCGCCCCTTATTTTGAGGAACAAGGCATCGACCTGTCTCAATACAGCACCGCCAGCAGCGTCAAGGACTTGATTGCACTGATGGATACGCTCGACTACGACGCCTACAATCTCTATGGCATTTCTTATGGCACCAATGTCGCTCTGGAACTGTTCCGTTACTACCATGAAAATGAAGATGAATCCCTGCCGGTGGTGCGCAGCGGCATCATTGATGGCAACGTGCCGCCCAATGTGGATACGCGCGGCGGACAGTCCTTCATCCTGGCCGACAACACTCTGCGCGTTTTTGCCGAATGTGAAGCGGACGCTGACTGCGGCGCCGCCTTCCCCAACATTCGCCAACGGACAATTGACCTGCTCAAGCAAACAGCCGAGTCACCGCTGGAGATTGGTGATGAAACCATCACGGCGGATGACCTGGCTACGGTCATGAGCGGCGGACTCATCTTTAAACTGAGTGACCAACAGGAAATACAAGGCATCGGTGCAGCCTATCTCCCCTTGATGGTCAGCGAATTGGAGAATGGCGTTGCCGACACCTATGTGGCTCTGCGCGACGGCACACTGCCGCCGGAGCCGGAAACAGAGTCACTGCCTGGCAGCCCGCTGGGGCTCGTCGCCACAGAATCCGACACCCTGGCCGATGATGCCCGCTCCCTGGCCGAACAGATCGAAGCGCTCAGTTTGCAAAGCAAACGCGCCGCCGACGCCCTGGAAAGCGACAAGCCGCTGCCTGAATTCTTCCTGAAAGAACTGCGGGTGGGGGTAGCCAATATAGACAGCTCCCTGGCCACCTTTTTCCCGTTGGCCGTCCAAATCGCCGTACAAACCGAGACAGGGCGCGATGCTTTGCTCAACATCGCTTCCAACGTGAACAATGAGGTGACCGCACTGGTTCCCCTGATGTCCGACGAGGATGTTGAGGCAGCGCTGGAATTGGTGCAGGAAGCCATGCCCACCTTAAAAAGCGTTGATGAAGTCACCCTTGTCGTCATTACCTGTAACGACCGCTACGAATCGCTGGATCTGGAAGAAATTCTTGAATCGTATCAGGCTTATGAGATTCCGGCATTGATTAACCGCTATGATACGGCCGTAAACGAAAAAATAGCTTGTGATGCCTGGGGTCTGACCCCCGAAGATAGCGGCTTAAAAGAGCCGGTCACTTCAGACCTGCCTATCCTGGTTTCCAATGGCACGATGGACCAGGAGACACCGGTGGAATGGGGTGAAGCGGCAGCCGAAAATTTAACCAACACCACTGTCTTTACCACCATCTACGGCCAGCATGGCTCTACCGCCTTGTTTGACTGCGGTAAAGCGGTCGCGGCGGCCTTCATTATGTATCCCGAACAGGAACCGGACATGGCCTGTGCCGACGATTTGCTCGAGACCTATCCGTTTGCACTTGAACGGCCTGAGGATGATTAAGCCAACCGGGAAAATGGATTAGAAAAATTGTAACCGTACAGGTGCATTTGTTTTCTGGCGCTGGAGAGTACGTGTGAGAGAGAGATGACACGAAGAATTGTGTGGCTCCTGGTTGGCATTATTGTGGTCTTGGCTGGCGGCGCTGCCGCTTACAGCCTCTACCAGCGCCTGACAGCCTCGGTACAGGTACAGGTGGGCAGCGCCCCGGCTATGTCTACCGCCGACGCCACGCCTGATGCTGGTGAGATAACGGCCGTTGCCAACCAACTACGGGCTGCGGGATTGAATGAAAACCCGATTCTGGGTGATACGGCCGTTAGCGGCCATTTGGCCAGATTAAACAACAGCGAAGTCACCCTTGCCGATTTGGAGCAGTACGCCAGCAATCTGGCTTACCTCAACGAATACACCGCAGGACGAGGCACGATGATCCCCACCCCATTTTGGGACGTGCGCTCATCAGAAATGAGCGCCAATAACTGGAATGAGTATTGGATTGTCAACCAGATTGCTGTGCCCGAGGCCGAGCCTTACCTGCGCCTGTTGGCAGATGGGTATCATCGTTTCAGCCAGTTCAAAGCGGCCGAAGCAGTCGGCGAAGATACCGCTTTAGACGCTGCCCTGGATATGCTGCTGCTCGTCGACGGCTACTATAACGAGGTTAGTGGGCCTCAACCTGAGGATCCGGAGCAGCGCCAAGGCTATGCCGAAGCCAAACTGTTGGTCTGGCAAAGTCTCGTTGCCGGCAGCACACGCATCAATCCTCTGACCAATGAACCCATGTTTTCCCACAGCATCTATGCCCGCAACAATATAGGCACGATGTACCAATACGAAATCGGCGAGGAAATGGGAATTTCCGAGGTGTGGGGCGTCAGCGGATTCCATCCCCGTTTTGTTGGGATTGCCGAAAATAACAATCAGATTGAACACATGTCCATCAGTACCATCTTACAAGTTGTCATGGATGAATCCTTATCTGTACTCAATGCCATTGAAGAAGAAAAAGTGTTGGCAGGTCAGGCAGATTCAGCAGAGGCTGCCGCAGATATGGCCCTTAATCAGGCCATCCATGATGAATTTGCACCTTTGTATGCACAAGACAGCCAGGCGGCGGCTAGCGCATTGCGTCGTTATTTGTCAGGCAAATAAACAGGAGAAAACCAGCATGCCTAAAGTAAGCAAACTTTTATTGTTTTTCATCTTAATGTTCTTCCTTGCCGCTTGTGGTGGGGATGATAATGAAACTGATGTAATGAACATTGACAGTGAAATTGCCTCTATTGAAGCGGAAGCAGGCGCTCTTACAAAAATTGACTGCCCCCTGAAAATTGACAACGAAACAGAAGGCGAAACTTATTCTTGTGGTATCTATACGGTTCCCATTGATTATGCTAACCCGGATGGCCAAACCCTCAACCTGACTTATGTGGTGTTGAAGGCCAACGCTGCTGACCCGCTGCCGGACCCTATTGTTTATCTGGCAGGCGGCCCGGGTCAAAGCAGTGTCGTCACGGCCGGTGATGGACTGTACGGCGATTTGCGCCAGAGCCGTGACCTGATTTTCCCGGCGCAGCGGGGCACACTCTTTTCACAGCGGCTGGGTCTGGAAGAGTGCATTTCCTTGCTGGCCGATCAGATCAGTGAAGATGAGATGGAGACATTTGTGAATGAAGTTTCCAACGGGAATAAGCCGGATGATACGCTCCCGTACACTGACTATCTGGCCGCATACAGTGAGAATGCGGGGCTGGTAAACGGCCGTTGTCATGAAGCCTTTAGCAGCGCCGGACTCGATCCCGCCCAGTTCAACACTGCCAACAGCACCAACGACGTGGTCGGGTTGGTGGACGCCTTGGGGTACGACAGTTTCAATCTGCATGGCGTCTCTTACGGCACGCGGCTGGCGCTGGAAATAATGCGCCGCCATCCCGAAGCCAACATTCGCAGTGTCGTCCTGGATTCACCGGCGCCACCCACCGAACAAAGATTGGCCGATAAAATTCTCTCCGCGCATACCATCGTTCTGCGCCTGTTTGCAGATTGTCAGGCAGATGCGGCTTGTAATGCTGCCTACCCCAATTTAATCGAGCGGACGAATGCACTCATGGCGCAATTAGCTGAACAGCCGCTGGTTATTGGCGACCAAACCATCAGTGTGGATGAATTCCGCGCCCAGTTAACCGATCTCAGTATGACACGCGCCAATTACCTGCCACGCCTGATTGCCGAACTGGAAGCCGGTGACGCCACGACCTACCAGGCGCTCCTCAATGGCGAAGTGGGAGCCACACCACCAGAAGGCAGTGTTCTGTCTGAAATGGCCTCCAATCTCATCGGGCAAATTTCAGAAGCAGGAATGACAGCCGATAATCCATTTGCCGGTGTTCAGATAGTGGCCGATGTCTTCGCTGGCGTCAATGAAGGGAATCCACGCGAAGCGATGAAGGCGATCGTGCAGGAAAAACTGGCTGATTCTGAAAAACTGCCCCTCATTCTAGACGGTATCGACCAGTTGACTCCGGCTGACATCCAGACGCTGCAAAGCCAGATGAGCGCCCCTGCTGCCGATGTTGACGAAGCAGAAGCGCAAAAACGCACGGAGGCTATCGCTAAAAATGATGCCCACTTTCTCTTGAATGGCATGGTTTGTATGGAGCAGTTACCTTTTGAAGATGTGCAAACTGCGCTGGCTTTGAAAAACGATCTGACCATTCCGGCACTGGCTACAACGGATTCCGGGCTGGCTACCGAAGTGGGCAACTGCACCAATTATCCCATGGGCGAACCAGACCCGACGTATCACGAGCCGGTTAACAGTGACATTCCCACCTTGATTTTGCAGGGCGAATTTGACACACGGACGCCAATTGGAAACGGCCGTTCCCTTTCTGAACAGCTCAGCAACGACACCCTGGTGATCATCCCCCAGGTCGGGCATGAAATCTGGACCAGCGCCACAAGCTGTGTTGGGCAAATTAGTATCGCTTTCATTAGCAATCCTGAGCAAGCACCAGACTTGTCCTGTTTGGCGCAGCGCCAGGAACATTTTTCATTGCCGGATGAGCCATTAACCTCATCCGAGTAAAAGGAGATTAAATAAAAATGGCAACAAAAAACGATTTTACAGCAGAAGAATGGCAATTATTGACCTTAGCACCGGTCAATGCCGGCAGCTACATTGTTACGGCTGATCTAACCGTGATAGGGGCTATCAGGGAAATGAAAGCCTTGGGCAAAGCCTTAGAGGATCCCACACCTCCCGCCGCCGCCCAGGAACTGGTTGCCGCAATAATTGCTGATGCGGAGGTTCAGGCAAAAAATAAAGAAGAAAATGAAACCGCTCCCGCTCCGGCAAAGGAAGGTGAGGACGTACGAGAACCAATCCGACAGGCTTTACAGCAAACGGCCGTTTTGCTTGATGCAAAATGCACGCCGGAAGAAGCGGCCGGTTTTAAGCAATGGCTGCGGGATGTGGCGCAGGCAGTTGCCGAAGCTGACAAAGAAGGGAGTCACTTTGGCATCGGTGGTCAACGTGTTAGCGACAAAGAGCAAACAGCACTTGCTGAGTTAACCACGCTTTTCAATCTTTAATCGGTCGGACCAAATTTTAGAAGAAGGTTCGTTTTAATAATTTTATTTTCTGAAGGAAGCAAAATATGTCAATTATAGGTTTACTTATCGGTGTTGTTGTTGGAGCGCTCATTTCTGGTTTTGTCATTTGGATTGTGAGCAAGTTGGGTCTGGGGCTAGAGGTTGATGGCTTTGGCAGCGCCTTCATCGCGGCGATTATCATTGCCATTGTCGGTGCCATAATCAACTGGCTGCTGGGTGCATTGGGCATTTCCTTTGGTGGAGGCTGGTTGGCCGCAATCATTCAATTGATTATTGCCGCGATTGTCTTGATGATCAGTGATCGCTTTCTCAAGGGGATGCGTGTCGCCGGTTTTGTCGGGGCACTCGTCGCCGCCATTGCCATCGGTGTGGTTTATTTCCTGATCGGCTGGTTGGTAAGTTTGCTCGTCTAGTCGTTAAGCATTTTTGGGTTCTGACCGATTACGGCCGTTGTCTGGATTCCCAATCAGACAACGACTACTCTATTAATAAAAAGGTTCGTAGTGCGGGCTTCAGCCGTAACGCACTGAAGTGCGCACTACGAACGATAAATATACTTATGGTATCTGTGTCGGGAACGGCCGTTTGTGTGGCCGAAGATTTATCCTTTAGCGGCAACATCAAAATATTAGATTAAGGTAGACTTGAAAAAGTAATCTGGACAGGAAAATCAGGAGGTTAAGCGTGGAAACAAACAATGCCAAGAAACAGGTTATTACTTATCTGATCATTGTATTTGTGGTTAGTATTCCCTGGTACATACTCATTTACAGCAATGGAGGCTTAGAGGGTGGTGGGGAAGGTTGGGTGCTGCCTCTCATGTGGACACCTGCTTTGGCCGGAATCATCACTGCACTAATATTTCAACGCAGTTTGCGTAACATGGGTTGGAAATTCGGTAAACTTAAATATTACGTGATTGCCTATTTCTTACCCATCATCTATGCGGCGGTTGCTTATGGTGTCGTTTGGTTGCTGGGTTTAGGAAGGGTTGATACCAGCCTCTTAGGCGAAAACTGGATTCTCAAAATTTTAGGTACGCTGACAGGGGGTGTTTTACTGTCTGCCCTTTCAGCACTAGGTGAAGAAATTGGCTGGCGCGGTCTACTCGTGCCGCAAATGGCGCGATTAACGCCCTTTGCTCGTACAGCACTCATTACCGGTATTATCTGGGGCATCTGGCATATCCCGCTCATCATCGGCGGCGGTTACAGCAGCGGCGCACCCACCTGGTGGGCGATTTCCTGTTTTATGGTCTTGATCGTGGGCGTGTCTTTTCCCTTTGCCTGGCTACGGCTTGCTTCAGGCAGCCTTTGGCCTGCTGTATTATTGCATGCGGTTCACAACATCTTTATCCAAAGCATCTTAGATATTATGACTGTAGATACGGGTAATACCGAATACTTCACCACGGAATTTGGACTGGCCTTAGCTATTATGGGGGTAATTGTGGGTGTTATCTTCTGGCAACTGGGAAAATCGTTAGATAAGCCTCAAGAAGATATTGTTGAAATAGGAGCGAGCCAGTAATAGCTGGTACATGAGAAACGGCCGTTTCCATTACAAATCAAAATTAAGGAGATTGTTGCCCATGGAAAAAACAGTGTCTCTGCTCATAATCATGTTAGCCACAGCTTTATTGACAGCCTGTGGCGGTAATTCTTTATCAGATGGAGGGAGTTGTGCCCTGACCGACTTGCCTTTGCCCCATCCGGAACCAGCCTACACCGGAAAATTGGCACGGGATTTCACACCGTTTGCTGCCGAGCTAGAAGCTTACACACCAGAGCAGGCCACTGCCCTTGAGGCATTGGTCAGTGGCAAAACAATCCCGGAATTACAGGACTTGATGAACAGTGGCGAATTCACCTCGGTGGATTTAGTTGTCTACTACCTGGAACGCATTCAGCGCTACGATGTCGACAAGCTCAATTCCGTATTGGAACTCAACCCAGACGTGTTGGCGATTACCCAGGCTTTAGACGAAGAGCGGGCAGCAGGCACGGTGCGCAGCCCAATGCACGGCATTCCAGTGCTGCTCAAGGATAACATTGCCACCGGTGATCAGATGCACACGGCGGCCGGGGCAGCCGCCATGCTCGATTGGAACCCGGCGTGGGATGCTTTCCTCGTCAGCCAACTGCGGGAAGCGGGGGCGGTTGTTTTGGGCAAGGCCAATCTGTCGGAATGGGCCAATTACATGGACCCATGTATGCCCAATGGGTTCAGCACCAACGGCGGCCAGACACGGAATCCGTATGGCGCGTTTGACACCTCCGGCTCTAGCAGTGGTTCGGCCGTTTCTGTGGCCGCAGATTTGACGACGGTGAGCGTAGGCACAGAAACGCAAGGCTCGATCATTTCACCCGCACAAAACAACTCGGTTGTGGCTTTGAAACCAAGCATGGGTATGGTCAGCCGCGATTACGTCATTCCGCTGCTGCCGATGCAGGATGTGCCCGGCCCGATGGGACGCACGGTGATGGATGTGGCTATCTTGTTGAGCGCCATGACCGGTGTGGACACCAACGACTTTACGACGAGCAGTAATATACTGGCGGGCACGGATTTCACGCAGTTCCTGACGCCGGAAAATTTGGCCGATGTGCGCGTGGGCTTGCCGGTCTGGAATGATCAGGCGTTTGAGGAATACTTTTCCAGTTTAAATATAACCAACGAAGACCAGCAGCAGAATTATCGTGAGTTGTTTGAGGAGCAAAATGTGAGTATCCGGGCGCAGGGAGACATTTTGTCTGCGGCCGGGGTGACGGTGGTGGAGTTTCCGATTACCAATATTCCTAGAGGGGCTACAGATTTGGGGAAGCGGCTGGAGTATGGGTACAAGGACGCCATCAATGCGTTTCTGGCTGATTTGGGTGCAGATGCGCCCGCTGCTTCCCTGGAGGAAATTATCGCCTTTAATGATGAGGATGCTGCCAATCGTGCACCTTATGGGCAGGGATATTTGGAAGGGTCGCAGGAAACGGCCGTTACCACCGCAGAGTTTGCTTCCCTATCCCAACAAGACAACGGGCTGGCCCGCAATGCGCTGGATCTCATCTTCCAAAACTACGACGTTGATGTAATTCTTTCCGATGTGGGGCAGCTGTATGCCCCGGCCGGGTATCCCGCTCTGACGGTGCCTGCCGGTTACGCCGAAGATGGCACGCCGCAAGGGGCTGTATTCGTCGGCGGATTTCTGTCTGAACCACAGCTGCTGGCGGTGGGCTATGCCTTTGAACAAGCTGCCCATGCCCGTGTGGCTCCCGATTTGGCGGCAGCCATGTCCCTAATCGAAGCAATGGATGAATAACAGGCATGGCCAGGCGTATAGTCCATTTTTTATATTTTCAGGATTGACGTATTCACGACGTTGATCCGCCAGATGTTACCTGAAGGAGGTAAACATGGGAATCGTAAGTTTGTTGATTGGTATTGTGATTGGTGCGCTCATCTCTGGGTTTGTGATCTGGGTTGTGAGCAAGTTGGGCCTGGGGCTGGAGGTTGATGGTTTTGGCAGTGCGTTCATTGCGGCCATTATCATTGCCATTGTTGGTGGCATCATCAACTGACTGCTTGGCGTTCTGGGTGTTTCCATTGGCGGCGGCTGGTTGGGCGCGATTATTCAACTAATTGTTGCAGCCGTTGTCTTAATGATCAGCGACCGACTGCTAAAAGGCCTGCGAGTAGCCGGTTTTACGGGCGCACTCATTGCCGCGATCGCCATTGGTGTGGTTTATTTGATTATTGGTTGGGCAGTTAGCCTGTTGATTTAATGATCAATCTCTCACGAAACATTGGCGTTTTTATTTTACCAGAGGGGCCATGTCAGGTTTTATGATCAATTTGTTCACACGCTGCTCGTGGTAGAAGCCTGACATGTCTAGAATTCGCCAGACTCCAGAATTTTAATTTAACGATGTACCAAGTCTTTAAAAATAAATTTTAGTGAGGTAATAAGTCAATAAATCATTTGAAACAGGAAGAATAATTCGGGCAGGAGATATGAACAATGAGCAGAATACTAATCGTTGACGAAGATGCGGCCGTACGCCGTTTGTTGCGTATCAAGTTGAAAGCAGCTGGTTATGAAATCAGTCAGGCACGCGACGGTCAGGAAGCATTAGCCTTGTTTAAAGAGATGCAGCCAGATATTGTCATCATTGAGCCAATCCTGCCTGATTTAGATGGTATAACGATCTTATCCGACATGCAGTCTGACACGGAAAGTATCCCAGTCATCCTCGTGCTTTCCAGCCAAACAGCCGACACGCATATTACACACGCATTGCAAGCTGGCGCAGACGACTACGTAACAAAGCCGTTCAGCCCGCAGGCGTTGGTGGAGCGTATTCGAGTGAATTTGATCAGAGCCGGTTTAGACGCATCACCAGCGCAAGGAAAGTCGAACTGATGCGACATCAAACCGGTTCTCACAAAGGGTATTGGCAAGCCGAAGGGTTGGTTCAACTCAGTTGGAGCCGTTTTCAGGCCGCAGTTGAGGCTGACAATATTGAGCACCAACGTTCTATATTTTATACCCTGGCCAATTATCACGGCCGTACGCTGCATGTCTTGAACAACGGTTTACATAAACAAGACGAACCTCTGGTACAAGCAGCGCTGCACAACCTGCTGCGGCTGCATACGGTTATGATGCAGATACATCGCACCACACCGCATCATATCCCGCTGCCCGTTGTCCTCAGCATACATAGTCGCGATGATTTTGTACGCGATCTGGTCATGCGCACCCTGGCCGAAACACCACCCGCTTTAGCGTCAGTGCAAGTCCATGAACGTGCCAATTATTTGGATTTAATGGGTAACATCCCCGAGGATCAGGTTGTCCATCATTTGCAGGCACTGGCACAGGCACGGCACATTGAAACCACCCAAAATGGTTATGTGCGCACAAACCATCCCTATGGTGAACTCGACAAAAATGTCGCCAGCTTACGGGCATTGATAGGCAGAACATTCTTCGAAAGATTCGCAAATTCGGGTTTTGACTCATTACGGGCCATTGGCGAACAGCTAACGAGCTTTAAGCAAACTTTTCCACAACTGACTGGATTGGCCGATCCGCACACAGTTGAGCTTTTTATGAATATTGTCCACATGCTGCTGGATACTAGCATCAAGGAAAGCACCGTCTGGCGCAGCAATGATTTGCTGCATTCGCACTATCCTCGTCCCTATCAGCGGGCTGCCTTTCACGCCTTCCGCCGCAGCAATTATCAAGGTCAAATTATTGAAGCACCTACCGGCAGCGGTAAAACCCTGATTGGCATGATGTGCATTCAAGATTGGCTGCGCGAACTGGAAGTGGGACAATCCATCTTGGTTTTGGTGCCTACTAGCAACTACCAACAACAGTGGATTGATGAACTTTGTTACAATCCAATCGGTTTGCGATTGTCGCCGGAGATTATTTTTTCGGGCACTCCAGCAGAGCTAACCCGATACCAACGTTTGACGGGGAGTTATCCAGCGATATTGTTGATTACGTACACGGCCGTTTCTCATTTAGGTTCACCCAAAGGCAAAGGCGGTTTTGATACCCAATCAATCGAACAATTCTTACAGCAGGCAGACGTGCAACACATTATTCTGGATGAAGTGCACAAAGTCGTTGAAGATAAACAGAGTATCGTGACTGATGTAACCCGCCTGCTTGCCTCCTGGCAGCAAGATACCAGCCTGCACAGCCTTATCGGATTTTCAGGCACAGCCGAAGCATACCGCAGTCGTTTTGAAGAGCTGGGACTGACACTTTCTTACCGTGTGCCCATCGAAGATTTGGTTGCCGCTGGCTTTGTCGCTCCCTTTGCAGAAATGGGTGTCCCCTTCGCCCTCTCTGCACGCGAGCAGCGTATTCGGGAATTACTAGAGGCGTACAAAGACATCATGCAGCGCTATTTTAAGCTGCTTGGTCCAGCCCAGTTGCGCCGCTGGTTTGCCCAAATTCCTCTGGCCGAACGAAAAACAGTTGGTCATCATATTTTAAGTATGTACCGCGCTCGTCCCGATTGGCAGATAGCCACAGAAAAGCGGTTTCAGGAATGGGAAAATGGACCAACTGACAGTATCAAAATAACAGAAGCCAAATTGCTCACTATTCTTCAAGTCGTACATGACTGGAGCGATCACGATTTGGTAAACCAGGCGGGGGCAGACCAGCACAAGTTCAATGAACTGGTAGCCGAGATAGCTGCTATCAAAGCTGAGATGGCGGCGCTGGTCTATCTGCCAAAAACAGTGACTCGTCTGAATGCAGCCGGTTTCACAACCAGCCTGGATGCGAAACAACTGCTGGCATTGCCGCAATCTACCATAGCCTTCAGCAATCGGCCAGAAGCAGCCAAAGATCTGCTTGCCACAACCATTGTTGGTCTTTACGATGGCTTGAATGATTGGTATTTGCGCACAGGTGAAGGGCGTGTCAAAACCATTAAGGCGATCATCGAAGCAGAGCGAAAAACCAGACACATCAGCGGTATCATCATCTTTGACAAAGGTCGTCATATTCCCTGGCGTCACGGTTCAAGCAATCCTGGTTATCAAGGAGTAGCCGGCTTATTCAGTGAACTGTTGGCGGAACCCCACCTGCCGGCAATGGCCGTCCTGTCCAACGAAATGTACCTGACGTGGGATGCGGCTGATCCGGTCACCCTGCGCATTGCTGAGTTTATTTTGGAAGAAGTAATCGAGAAAGAAATCGGCCCAGCAATGTTTAATCTAATTGTTTCCGGCCTTGACCTGTCAGAAGCCAGTCGCACTGAACTGCACTTTCAATTCGAGAATTTACTGCGTGGCTTTCAACCCAATCTAAAACAGATGCATGCCGCCCGGCCGGGATTGTTTAACAAAATTGTATTACGTCCTCTGCGCCGCAATGTAAAAAAAATGAAACTTGGCCTGAACGGCGAACGATTGCTGGCCCGCCTGGATCGCCGCAATGTCCATCTCAAGTTGATAATGCGGACGATGTTTGACTACGGGCTGCTGGCTGTACATTTCCGCGAGGCACATGTGGCTGAAGTGGAGCAAGTTAGTGGTGCACGCCAAAAATTGTTCGTGGTAACGATGCCTGGTGCACCTCGGCGCAAACAATTGATGTACGATCTAACAGCCCGCATTGTGGATGCGCCTTCTTTACCTATATATATCGTCGTCGTGTCTGATTGGGCACGCACAGGCTGGAATGTGATTCGACCTAATCTGCTTATTGATGCCACGGCAACACGCAGTGTAACAGCCTGGCAGCAGTTACGCGGCCGGGCGATCCGAGCTTGGCGCAGTTGGAATAATGACTGTTACCGCCTGCTCTCGATTCTAGTTGGACATCCCGTGTTTTACGATGAGGATGCAGAAATAGCTGCTGACGGCCCTTTAGATGAAGCGCTAGGAAAAATATTACGAGAGGTCGCCACACCGCAACTGCACCAGCAGCTTTTGGTTGAAGGGGTTGCAGCCCTAAGTCGTGATGAGCGCCAGCAGCTGGCATCTGCTTTAATGCAAACATACAACAAGGTAACCCATATTTATGAATTAGTAAAAGCTTCTGGATCGACCCATCAGGTTATCTTTAACCGTACGCAGAGAATCTGGCAGCGGCGCGAGAATATTGCTGCCAAACATAACAGTGAAGTTTCAGTTAATCCTTTCAATGGGCAAATGATCACGGGAGATGCACACGCCCCTCTGATCTACGCCCACGATCCACGCACTGATATACCGGCTGATCTGCAGGAACATTTACAAAGAACGATTAAGCATAGTGATCAAGTCATTACCACTGGCTGGCTTTTTGGCAATGCCGAATAGCCAACAACGACGTTTGGTAAAAATTTAATATGAGAACAACAAATATAAACCCTGTCTTATCTCCTTTAACCCAAATGATGCTTATCGGGGGTGGCTTTGTATTGATTGTAACCGGAATGCGGGCTGCATCAGAGATGGTCAATACCATTTTATTGGCTTTCGTGATCACGTTGTTGTCTGCGCCGCTATATCGCCAACTGATCAGACGGCATGTGCCTCCCTTTGTCGCCATCGCCTTGATATTGCTTTTATTTATTGTGATCCTTGTTGGTCTGGGCGTATTTTTGGCAGTTTCGCTGAACCGTTTTGAAGCAAATCTAGCGCAATACAAAGCAGATTTGATTGAAAAAACCGTAGGGTTTATACAACAGCTTTCTGATAATGGATTCACGTTAGCCAATGTTGTCCCGATTTCAGACAGTTTTAACTTTCAGTCAATGATAGGCAATGCATTTAATATTGTGGGACGGATTTTATCCAGCTTTGCAAGCCTGTTCACAAATATGGGGCTTGTTGTCCTAATCGTCTTTTTTGCTTTGTTTGAGGTAACGGCCGTGCCCGAAAGATTAGTTCAGGGATTAGGTGAAAACAATAATTTATTGCAGCGCTTTTATGACATGAATCAAAGCATCAGAACCTATTTCTGGATCAAAACACAAACCGGATTACTAACAGCCGTTGCCAATACCATATTACTGCTTGTGTTGGGTGTGGATTTTGCGCTGTTATGGGATGTGCTTTCCTTTCTCTTTAACTTCATCCCCAATATTGGGTTTCTCATCGCCTTGATCCCGGTGACAATTGTGACATTTTTACAATATGGTATGGGGAAAGCATTAATTGTCGTTATAGGCTACGTGCTTATCAACTTCATTGTGGACAATATATTATCGCCCAAGCTCATGGGACGCGGCCTGAATCTTTCGCCAGCAATCGTGTTCATTGCCCTCATATTTTGGACCTGGGTCTTGGGCATCTTGGGTGCGATCCTGGCAGTACCTTTTTTGATTATTGTCAAGACAATCGTTGATTCAGATGAGGGTGCACGCTGGCTGTCACTGATCATCAGCGGCAATGTTCCACAGGCGGCAGCTCGGCAAAATCAGGTTGCCGATGAAACGAACAGGATAGATAAATGAAACTTGTTGAATTATTAGGACCGCAGCCAATATTAAATTTGCTACCGCTGCGTTATATGCAACCGAAAGAGGTGTTGTTTGTAGGCACACACGACACACACGATATTAGCCGTCATTTGCAAAATATGCTGCAAAATCAGCTGCAAATTCACCAGACTGAAGTGCATGACCCGCACGACCCATTTGCCGTTTACAAATCTGTCAGTAAAAAAATGCTCAAATTGGGATGGTCTGGCAAGGATATTGTCTTCGATATTTCTGATGGAACCAAGATGGAGGCTTTCGGTCTGGCAAAGTTGGCTAAGGATCATGGATCACTTTTGATTGATGTTGAATTGATTTACGGCCGTTACCAACTGCGCAGCTATCTGTTTCAAGACGACCATTTAACACTGCAAGATGATATACACTTACCTGAAAACCTGATCGATATCGGCGATTATTTGAGTACCTATTTGCCCGGTTATGATATTGGCGGCGCTGCCAAAGACGAACAGGGGCAAGTTGATATTGGCGGCCGTTTTGAGGAAACGATCTATCACGCTCTAGCACCACATGTAGATGAAATATTGGCCGGTGTCCGTCCGGCAGGTGTCGCTGAGCAGATTGAAATTGACCTCATCGTGCGGCGTGGTAACCGCGTCGGGATTGTAGAAACCAAAACAGGAGTCAAAAAAGCGGGCATTGATCAGTTAGATACAGCTGGCAATGCCCATTATTTGGGCGAACATATCCTTAAGTTTTTGGTAACCGGTCGTTATCTGTCCCGTGCCCATAAAATGTTGGCTGTTGCCGAAGAAATACAAGTGATTGAATTACCAGGCTACCGCGATAATCGTCGTCTACCTGATCAAGAAAAACGCAGGTTAGTTGATACTGTTAAACGCAAGTTAGGCGGCTGTTAATAAAATAAACAAACCGCAATTGTAACGCGATTTAGAAAATCGCGTATTGAAGTAGAATTTCAATTTACAAGGAGATAAAAATGAAAGTAGAAGTACGTTATCGTCCCGCATTCGCATTCGCGATTGTTACACTGGATGAAAAAGAACATATTCAAGTTGAGGGTGGCGCTATGGTCGGGATGTCTCCCGATATGGAAATGAAAACAGAAGCCAAAGGCGGCTTCATGAAATCGCTGGGACGCTCCATGTTTGGCGGTGAAACCTTCTTTATGAACACCTACACCGCTAAAAAACAGGGTGATTCGGTCGCCTTAGCACCTCCACTGCCCGGCGATATTTCCGTTATCGAAATGCAGGGTGAGACGCTGATGGTGCAATCCGGCTCTTACCTGGCTTCATCAGAGGGAATCAAGGTCGAAACCAAATGGTCGGGCGCCAAAGGATTCTTCGGCAGTAAAGGGTTGATCATGCTGCGTCTGAGTGGGCATGGTACGCTTGTGGTTTCGAGTTATGGTGCCATCCATCCCATAACATTAGAAGCAGGTCAAAGCTATGTGGTTGATACAGGCCATTTAGTGACCTTTGAAGAACATATGCATTTTGATGTGAAAAAAGTGAGCGGTTGGAAAAGCACTCTTTTTAGCGGAGAAGGTCTGGTCGTGGAATTAGAAGGGCCGGGAGAATTTACGCTGCAAACGCGCAGTCAAGATACATTCCTTTCCTGGTTGATTCCACAACTGCCGACTCAAAATAGCTCATCCTGACCTGGGCCAAGTGAATGAGTATCTCGACTATAAATTTATGACTCAATTAACTTCAACACGCAGACCTGTTAAACGGCCGTTTGCCGAAACTTACCTCCTCGCATCCTTAACCGCCTTTGCACTAACTGTAATCATTACACGTGTCTTTTTGCAACTGGCCGGCTATCCACAGGTGGGCAACTCCGTCTTACATATTGCCCATGCGATTTGGGGTGGTTTGCTGCTGTTTGCAGCTGTGCTGGTGCCGATGGTATTCGCAAACCGCTGGGCATTTTCGTTAAGTGCTGTGCTAAGTGGTATTGGTATTGGGCTTTTCATTGATGAAGTCGGCAAATTCATCACCCAAAAGAATGATTACTTCTTTCCACCCGCCGCGCCCCTCATTTATTCACTTTTCCTGCTTATTGTGCTGCTGTTTTTATTGGTGCGGCGTTCCCGTAAGCCAAATCCACGTAGCAGTATGTACCAGGCACTTTTAGGCATGAAAGAGGTGTTAGACAATAACATAGATTCACGCGAAAGGGAGCGATTATTGGCTAATTTGGCCAACGGCCGTAACGCGGCCGAACCCCATATAAAACAACTTGCCGATCAACTGACAACTTACTTACAACAGGATACTTTACCTCTAATTCCCTACAAACCAGGTGTTTGGACACGGCTAAATCAACGCCTAGAAGCGTTGGGTGCCAAAGTAAGACGCAAAAACCATCGCCGGCTCATTATTATCGTCACCGCGTTGTTAAGCCTGGCAGCAATTTTCACAGTAGCCTTTCTTTTGGTTCTTTTGTTCGCACCACAAATATCTGGGATGGAAATTTGGCAAGTTTTATTGGCCGAAGCAGAAACCTTAAGCACACAAAACCCTGTATGGTTGGCAGTGCGTATGCTCTTGCAAACGGCCGTAGGTCTGCTTTATGGATTAGCCTTATTGCGTATATGGCAAGGTAAAGAAAATGTCGCGCTAAATATTGCTATTTTTGCGACATTGCTGTCAGTAACGGCCGTTAATCTGCTCACCTTTTATATAGACCAATTCACTGCCCTGGCCTCTATATTAGCGACGTTTGCTTTGCTTTTTTTGCTTTTAACCTACCGTTCCTTGTACATAGATGGTGACAATAATGCAAAATGATGGCGTTCTCATGACAGATAGTCAAGCTGTACAGTTTTCAATGATTGTTCTGCTGGCCAGCATCTTTTTTAGCGGCTTTTTCATCGCCTTACACCGGCTAGTGGATGCAGTTCATATTGTTTCCTGGCGGCTGCGTCATTTAATGGCACGGGAATAAATGAAACCTGGAGCGCGATTT
>JAGRDI010000200.1:0-768 GCA_020432765.1 Anaerolineales bacterium
CTCAGCCGCTGGGAAAACCTGGAACAATTTGATATTTATGCGGGACATGCTGCGCTGTCACGCGTACATAACCTGCTATTCAAAGTTGTTTTCCCCGGTCCGCAGCCCCCGGTCGCGATTAACCTGATTCCTCTGGAGCCAGGCAAAGTCATTGTGGAAGATGACAAATTTTGCCTCACGGCCTTCCCCGTGCAGCATCGCGGCCCCGATTGTTATGGGTTCCTCTTCCAAGAAAAACCACACAGCCCTTTTCTGGCTGAAAAAGCATCTGAACTAGGTGTGCCGTTTGGGCCCGAACGCTCTGAATTGGTACGTGGCAACAGCGTCACGCTGGCAGACGGCCGTGTGATCCAGCCGTCTGATGTGTTGGGGACAGAAATCCCAGGCACAAAATATGTCCATATTGGCGATGTAGGCCGTACAGATACTCTGGTTGGGGTGTGTTGCGATGCAGATACGCTGGTTATTGAATCAACTTATGTGGATGCAGAGGCAGAGATGGCGCAGCAGTTCGGCCATTTAACAGCGACACAAGCGGCGCAATTGGCTCGCGAAGCAAATGTCAAGACGTTGATCCTGACGCATTTATCGCGCCGTTATCACGAGCGCGATGTACGTAATGAGGCGCGTGCCATTTTCCCCAACACCTATGTGGCTCGCGACTTTGACCATTTCCAAATTACCCGCGAGGGAGCCAAGCGTCTGAAAAAATGAAATGGGAGTTTGTAGCCCGATTTGATAAATCGGGTGTAACTATATAGGTGTGGG
>JAGRDI010000200.1:909-12095 GCA_020432765.1 Anaerolineales bacterium
GTTACAATCGGGTATCGAATTACCAATTCGATTTACAGAGGATTATTCATGACAACTATTCCCAAAAAAGCTGATATTGTCATTTGTGGAGCAGGTATTGCTGGTATTGCGGCGGCTTACTTTCTGACAGTAAGACATGGCATTCGGGAGGTTGTTTTGGTAGATGAACGGCCGTTTCTATCGCTCACCAGCGACAAATCCACCGAAGCGTACCGCAATTGGTGGCCGGGACCGGGTGATGCGATGGTACGCTTGATGGATCGCAGCATTGACCTGCTCGAAGAATTAGCCGCTGCCAGCGACAACTTTTTCCATCTCAACCGGCGTGGCTATGTTTATCTCACCGCCGATCAAAATCAGGCAGCGCAGATGCGCCGCGAAGCCGAGACAATTGCGGGTTTAGGCGCCGGCCAACTGCGCATGCATCCCAACGCAACTCCGTACCAATCCGCGCCGGGATATGGCTATCGCAACCAACCCGGTGGAGCTGATTGGATTAGCGACCCGGTACACATTCAAACCCAATTTCCCTTTATTGCTGATGATGTCGTGGCGCTGCTGCACACGCGCCGCTGTGGGTGGCTGAGTGCGCAGCAGTTGGGTATGCATTTGTTAAGTGAAGCCAAAAAACATGGCGCACGGTTGGTCAAAGGCCGTATCACTGATGTCACAATCGAAAATGGACGCATAACAGCAGTAGAGCTAAACCAAACCGAAATTATCCATACCAACATATTTATTAACGCGGCTGGTCCACTCATCAAACAGGTAGGCGCGATGTTGGGGGTTGATTTGCCCGTTTACAACGAACTACATGGCAAAATTTCCTTCGAGGATACACATGGCATCATCCCCCGCGACGTGCCGCTGATGATTTGGAATGATCCCATGTTTTTGCCCTGGAGTGCTGAAGAGCGTGCCGATTTAGCTGAATTTGAGGACACGGCCTGGCTGTTGGAACAATTTCCGGCGGGCATTCATTTCCGACCTGAAGGCGGCCCAGGTGCACAAACGCTGTTGGTATTGTGGCCCTATCATATCAAAACATTTGCGACTCCCATCTGGCCGATCCAAATTGAGCCAGAATATGTTGAGGTGGTCATGCGCGGTTTGACACGCATGGTGCCGGGCATCAGTGTTTATTTGGAACGACTCAGCAAACCGTATGTTGATGGCGGCTATTATTGCAAAACACGTGAAAATCGGCCGTTGATTTGTCCGCTGCCTGTGGT
This sequence comes from Anaerolineales bacterium, assembly GCA_020432765.1. Taxonomy (GTDB): domain Bacteria; phylum Chloroflexota; class Anaerolineae; order Promineifilales; family Promineifilaceae; genus JAACFF01. The sequence continues at coordinate 2,142 of JAGRDI010000200.1, forward strand.
TGGTGCTTACATTATCGGTGCGTTGTCTGGCTATGGCATCATGGCGGCGACGGGGGCAGGTGAGCTGCTGTCCGCGCTTGTTACGGGCAGCGAGCTGCCAGGATATGCGCCAGCTTTTCATCTTGACCGGTATCAAGACCCGGCCTATCGGCAATTATTGGCTGGTTGGAGTGCCGTCGCAGGCCAATTGTGAGCGAAAAAAAAGCACCGCATATTGGCACCCTGGCAGAGAGATCGTTACATGCGGGTTTGAAGAGTTGGTACGGCCGTCCTGGTGACCAATTTGAAGTACGTGTTGACGGTTTTGTGATCGATATCGTGCGCGATGAATTGTTGATTGAAATTCAGACACGCCATCTATACGCCATGAAACGCAAATTAGGACGTTTGCTGGCTGACCATCGCATCCACCTCATCCACCCTGTTTCGGGCGAAAAATGGATTGTGCGCGAAGATGCGAAGGGTGATTTTCTTCAACGGCGCAAATCGCCTAAACGCGGCCAAATCCTTAATATTTTCGATGAACTGATTCGTATTCCACATTTATTGTCACATCCCAATTTAACGCTTGAAGTGGCCTTAACGCAGCAAGAAGAAATCTGGCGCGACGATGGCGAAGGCAGTTGGCGGCGGCGACACTGGAGCATTGTCGACCGGCGATTGCTGGCGGTTGTGGATCAAGCTGTATTCACAACCGCGCAAGATTATGTGGCTGTGATTCCTGGGGATTTGCAACGGCCGTTTACCAATCGCCAACTTGCCGACAAACTGCAATGTCCAGCCAAACTTGCGCAAAAAATCACTTACACGCTGCGCAAAATGGAATTGGTGGAAGTTGTGGACAAACAAGGCAATGCATTGACATATAATTTAGTGCGTAGTGCGTAGTGTGAAAACGTATCTACGCATTACGCACTATTTATGCGATAATGATTTTACGTTACAATTAGCTGATAACCTTACCTATCAATTTGTGGAGAAACGTTGATGAATGAAAAACGGCCGTATACTATCCTCTGTTTAGCAAATGCTTGTAAAGGTGCACCTTTTGTCGTTGAAGCCAAACAACAGGGCTGTTATATTATTTTGTTGACAAACGAGGAACATGGCGATGAAGCTTGGCCGCATGACAGCATTGACGAGTTCTATAAGATGCCTGACATTTCGGTGCAACCAGCTATCACCTATGCAGTCAGTTACTTGGCACGCGGACGCAAAATCGACAGTATCGTGGCTTTAGATGATTATGATGTGGCAACGGCCGCTTCTTTGCGTGAACATTTGCGTTTACCCGGTATGGGTGAATCAGGTGCTCGTTACTTCCGCGATAAATTGGGCATGCGTGTGCGTGCACAAAGCCAGGGAATTTTGCAGCCACCATTTACGGCCGTTTTTAACTACGATGACCTGCGTATTTTCATGGCAGATGTTGCACCACCGTGGGTCTTAAAACCACGTTTCGAGGCGGGTGCAGTTGGCATTCAGAAATTAAGCGATGCGGTGGCGGTTTGGCGTGCTTTAGAGAATTTAGGTGACAAACAATCTTATTATTTGTTAGAACAATTTTTGCCAGGGGATGTCTATCATGTCGATACGTTGATGTGGCAGGGCGAACCATTATTTGCATTGGTCAGCAAATATGGTGCTCCACCGTTATCGCTCACGCAGGGGGGCGGCATTTTTAATACACGCATATTGGCTCGCGAGAGCGACGAAGCGCAAATGGTATTGGCTGCAAACAAACAACTTCTGAATGCATTACAGCATCCTGGCGGCGCGGCACATACAGAGTTTATTCGCGCCCATGCAGACGGCCGTTTCTATTTCCTGGAAACGGCCGCACGCGTTGGCGGTGCCAATATCGATAAAATGGTTAAAGCGGCCACGGGGATTGATTTGTGGGCGGAGGCTGCACGCATCGAGCTTGCAAAATTACGTGGTGAAGCGTATGAATTGCCGCCGCATCGCAATGATTATGCAGCGCTAATCACTTGTCTGGCTCGCCAGGAACATCCCGACCTCTCAACGTATACAGATGCGGAAATTGTATGGCGTCTGGACAAACCGTATCACGCCGGGTTTTTGTTGGCTTCACCAGATGCAGGACGAATTGAAGAATTGTTGGGGAATTATAACGGCCGTTTTGCCCAAGAGTTTCTCCATCACCAACAAAGTAGTAAAAAGGCACGTACTACTTTTTAATGTTCTTCAGGTAGCAAAATTGTTGTTACTTGCGGATCAAATTCTGTTTTAATCCACAATTCGCCACTTGGCATTGAATAGGAAGTTAGGACGCTTGAGGTCACAAACTCAGTGTCCTGTACGGTCTTGTTATCCGGTTGTCCCCACAAACCACCTGCATGTTGACGAAGTAAACGTGAACGATCCAGGTGGTAGGCTTTTATGGCAGCCTGTGCCCGCGATGTTACGATTATTCGTCCAAGATTATTACTTGTACGCATATGATTCCTCACATTTCCTAAAAATTTTGATCTGACTGAATATAAATGGTGTGGGAAAGGGGAATTTGTTCAGCCAACCTGCCTTCAGTTTATGCCAGAAAACGCGTAAGTCAAGTGAGCATACAGTGAGAATGATGTATTTATACGCGATCAGAAATGACTATATTTGGAAGAAAGTCCCAGTTTGAGCCAATTCAGCGCCTGCTGCTTGCATAATTTGGTTTTCATGACCGCCTGCATCCAAAATGGGATTTGTGTGGTTGATATGGGTGAGCATTAAGCGCGTGGACAAATCAGCAAAGCGCGTCAATGTTTCTGTGACTAATGGGTGTGCTACGGGGGCACGACCACCTAATTCATTACCACTAAAAAAACTGGCATCTACCAATGCAATATCGACATTGACCAGTATTGACCTGGCTTGGGGCCATAAATCCCAGGCGTCGATGTCGGGTAAATAAAGTAGGCTGCGCTGTGGACCTTGAATACGAAAGGCCAATGTGCCGGCATTCCACTCGTCGCGGTGTGGTACGCGGATGGGAGTAATGGTGCAGTCGGCATTTATCGCGATCGGGATTTCAGGTTGCAACGGCCGTAACTCCAAACGTTCCAACACAGGCCGCCACAAGGTCTGTGCTTGCAACAAATCGATCAGGGCGGGCATGGCATACACGGGCAGTCCCTCAACCGCCATTGCTTCAGGACCAAGTTGAGGTAAACCACCAATATGACCCATGTGGGCATGTGTCAGGAAGATGGCATCCGGCTGCCGCAGACGGTCGAGGCGTGTCGGATGCGAACCAAGCGGGTTTGCCAACAAACCAAGCTGGTATTTGATGTCCGGGGTGGCGTCGATGAGAGTAACGGCCGTTTCTGAGCCACGTTTTATTACGATCCCCAAACACGCTGCATAAGCGGCTTGATTTAGGTCATGCAGCGCCTGGCTGCATCTTGCACAGGTGCAGCCGATATGCGGCAGGCCGGCATCTTGCATCGTGCCCAGGACGACAGCCCAAATGCCGTCATGGGGTAGGGTTATGAGGTTCATTCGCATGCCGGGAGTTTAGTACGGCCGTTGCGCTTCTGCAACTGTCGATTGAAATTGGCAAATAGATAGAAGATGCACGCTAAAGCGCATAAGTTTTAATCCGGCTTGACCAGGGTTTTCGTGTTTGCATGGAGTTTGAACTTCATGTTGGGCTATAATTGCCATTAGCCAAGGCAAACACGCTCACTTCAGCGCTGGATAAACAGTATCATATGGACAATAAATAACAATGAACGCACCCAAAGGACAAATCAATCCGGTTAAGACAGCTCAGATACTATTCTTTGTCAATGCGGCCATTTGGCTGCTGATCGGAGTCATCAGCATGACGAGAATTTTGGCCAGCAGCTCCGGCCAACATATAACTGCACTGGTTATCGCTATCTTAATGCTTGGTAACGTTGGCGCAATGCTTATCGCAGGGATCGGTATTGGGAAACGAAATCGATGGTTTTACTACTTTGGCATTCTGGTACTGCTCATCAATATCATTTTAACAATTACGGATCAGTTTGGCATACTTGATTTTGTCACATTAGTATTTGATGTCATTCTTCTCGGGTTCTTGATCATTACAAGATCACATTTCGTGACGATAAGATAAGAAGCCAGGTGCCACCGCCAATGGATTGCATTCTGATAACAACATAAAGCCGCTCAATGCTGAGCATTTATTATAACGCATGGTGAATTTAATAATTGAGGCAAACTTATGCATGCTAAAGTGCTTCCTTTTTCAAAAGAAACAATTGACGCAATCGCCGAAACTTACCCGACACCTTTTTATCTTTATGATGAAAAAGCTCTACGTACGAATGTGCGTGCGCTCCAAGATGCCTTTTCCTGGAATCCCGGCTTCAAAGAATATTTTGCTGTCAAGGCAACCCCTAATCCATTTATCCTCAAAATATTACACCAGGCAGGATTGGGCGTTGATTGCAGTTCGCTGGCCGAACTGATAATAGCTGAAAAAGTCGGTCTGAACGGCGAAAACATCATGTTCACATCCAATAACACACCCGCGCATGAATTTCAGGTTGCCAGAAATTTAGGCGCTATTATCAACCTCGATGATCTTGAGCATTTGGCTTTTCTTAAAAAACATGCCAGTTTGCCTGAGCTGATTTGTTTTCGGTATAACCCCGGCGCATTGAAGGCCGGCAACCTCATTATCGGTCATCCTGAAGAAGCGAAATTTGGCCTGACACGTACACAGCTTTTTGATGCTTACCGTTTGGCACGCGATCAAGGTATCCAACGCTTTGGGCTGCATACGATGGTTGCTTCGAATGAACTTGACACGGATTATTTTGTAGAAACGGCCGTTATCCTATTCGATCTCGTTACCGAACTCACACACACATTAGGCATCCAATTTGAATTTGTTAATCTGGGCGGTGGTCTGGGTATTCCCTATCGACCCGAGGATACGCCGTTAGATTTACAGCAACTCAGTTCTAAAATCAGACATTATTATGCACAAAAGATCGCCACTAAAAAACGACCGCCTTTAAAGATTTTTATGGAATGTGGCCGCTTTATCACGGGTTCATGCGGCTGTCTTGTGGCGCGTGTGCGCCATATCAAACAAACTTACAAGTTGTTCGCGGGGCTGGACGCTTGCATGGCTGATTTAATGCGCCCTGGTATGTATGGCGCTTATCATCACATTTCAGTTTTAGACAAACTGAATATCGAGCCACAAGCAACCTATGATGTGACTGGCTCTTTGTGTGAGAACAACGACAAATTTGCCATTGATCGTCATTTGCCAGAATTGGCGGTTGATGATCTGCTTATGATCCATGATGTTGGCGCACATGGGCATGCAATAGGCTTTAATTACAATGGCAAATTACGCCCTGCTGAATTACTGCTGCGCGAAAATGGGGTTGTTGTACCCATTCGCCGTGCAGAAACGTTGGCCGATTATTTTGCAACCCTGGATTTTGAAGCGGTTAATCAATTCCTTGTATAAGAAAACCTCAATCGTTGACACTTGCATGACACCGAAATTATGCCATAATGTCACCTGGATGCACCTTTTGGGGTGCGTTGGAGATGAATTGTGCACAGATTTCAAAACAAACCACAAAAATCAATCATCACCCCTGTATGGTTGGTGCTCTTTGCGCTGCTGTTTGTCTGTTTGTTTGTGTTTAATACCCAAGTCCATGCCATTGAAGAACCTACCCCTGATTCTGCCACACCAACATTTCCACCCTATCAACTTGAACACATATCTACTGCCCAAGGACTTTCACAAAGTTCAATCCATACCATCTTACAAGACCGCCATGGGTTTATGTGGTTTGGCACGCTGAATGGTTTGCTGCGTTATGATGGGTATGATTTTGTAACCTATGAACATGATCCCGAAGACCCAACCAGCTTGAGTGACAATATGATTGAAGCGCTCTATGAAGATCATATGGGTTTACTGTGGGTGGGTACGAGCGGCGGCGGGCTCAATCAATTCGAGCGTGAAACCGGCACTTTCAAACGCTATGAACATTTTCCAGAGGATTTGAACAGCATCAGCAGTAACAATATCCGTGTGATTTTTGAGGATAGTCAAGGGTTTTTGTGGATCGGAACGAATGGTGGCGGGCTGAATCAATTTGATCGTGCGACTGACCGTTTTACACGCTATCAAAATGATCCAACAGCGTCTGACAGTCTGAGTAATAATACAGTCACAAGTATTCAAGAAGATGAAACCGGACAACTCTGGATTGGGACAAGTGGTGGTGGGCTTGACAGGCTCGACCCACAAAATGGCGCTTTTACGCATTTTCGAGCAGATGTGGGTGATGGTGCCAGTTTGCCAAATGATTATGTAACGGCCGTATACCCCGACAAGTTGGGCACCTTATGGATAGGCACCCAGTCAGGCGAACTCGCAGCGCTTGACCTGGATCACCAAAAATTTAGCGCTTACCAAAACGAACCCGACGAGCCCAACAATCAACGTGATGACTCCATTCGTGCCATTCATGAAGACCGACTAGGTAATTTGTGGATTGGGTCACTGGGCGATGGTATGAACTATTTTGACCGCGAAACGGCCGAATTTCATGCATTAGCGGAGCAAATTGGTACAAACTCTGAATTGGATAACCAAAACATCCGCGCCATATACGCTGACCAAAGCGGCATTATCTGGATAGGCACGGCCGGTGGTGGTTTATTCAAACTTGTACCCACAACCAAACCATTTCGTAGTTATCAACATGATGCTAATGATCCATATAGCTTGAGCAGCAATATCGTACAAGCGATCTACCAGGGTCGTGACGAAACAATCTGGGTCGGCACCAAAGGGGGCGGGCTAAATAAGCTCGATGTTACAAGCCAACAGTTCATTCGTTATCAAAATAATCCGGCTGACGAAAACAGCCTCAGCAGCAATGATGTCCTTGCGATTGTAGAGGAACTCACTGGTGTCTTTTGGGTCGGTACATCAGGTGGCTTGAACCGTTTTAATCGTCACGAAGGCACATTCACCCGCTTTCAAAACGACCCTGCTGATCCCAACAGCCTCAGCAGCAATGTGGTTTTAGTTGTCTTTGAAGATCAAAAGCGCAATCTTTGGGTAGGTACCTCAGCTGGATTGGATAAATTTAATCGTTTCACGGGTCAATTTATTCATTATCTGCACGATCCTGATGATCCGGCCAGTTTGAGTCAAGGACAAGTGCAGGCCATTTTTGAAGACAGCCAGGGCAAATTATGGATCGGTACCGACAATGGCTTAGATTTTTTTGATCGTGCCAATGGTCAATTTATCCATTATCAAAATGCTACCAATGATCCGAACAGCCTGAGCAATAACAGCATTTTGTCAATTTATGAGGACAGCAGTGGTGTTTTATGGGTGGGCAGCAACGGCGGCGGCCTCAACAAATTTGAGCCAGAAAACGAAACCTTTACGCATTTTCGCGAAAAAGACGGCCTGGCGAATGATACCGTATATGGCATTCTCGAAGATGCGCAAAACAATTTGTGGCTGAGTACGAACCAGGGGTTGGTGCGTTTTGATCCAACCCGCGAGACTTTTCACAATTATGATGTGGGGGATGGCTTACAGAGTAATGAATTTAGTGCCAATGCCTATTTTTTGAGCAGCAGCGGTGAGATGTTTTTTGGTGGTGTGAACGGGTTAAATAGTTTCCATCCGCAAACGATTCATGACAACCCCTTTGCGCCGGAGTTGACGCTTACAGCGTTGACACAGGGAGGCGAAGCACTGCCGGATGTGCAAAATCCTGAGATGTTGGAGGCGCTTGTGCTGTCGTGGCCGGACAACTTTTTTGAGTTTGAAGTTGCAGCTTTAAATTTCCAACAGTCACACAAGAACCAATATGCGTACATGTTAGAGGGATATGATGAAGATTGGCAAACAGCCGGCGCGGATCGTTACGGCCGTTACCGGGACATTCCGCCTGGCAAATACACATTGCGAGTCAAAGGCAGTAACAACGATGGTATCTGGTCAGAACAGGAGTTGATCCTGCCGGTTTCGATTGAACCACCGCTCTGGCAAAATTGGTGGTTCCGTGGTTTGGCACTTTTGATTGTACTCGGCGGCGTTTTTGGAGGCTATTGGGTGCGTGTCAAACGTATGGAATCAAGTAACGCAGAATTGGCAGCGCTGGTTACAGAACGTACAAAAGTGTTGGCGCAGCGTACAGAAGAACTCGAACAACGCCGACAAATTGCTGAAGGGCTGCGCGAGATTTTGATCATTTTGAATTCGGACGAGCAGTTGGAGAAAAGCCTGGATCATATTGTTACGCAGGCGGCCGTTTCCTCCGAAGCTGCCGAAGCGATCATTTTACGCTATGAAGAAGCAAATGATTTCACTGTGATGGCTCATACGCCGGGCTGTAATGGTGAAATTCCGTCGTTGATTGTGGAACGCATGGCACGGGCGGGTCAGGAAAAACAGCCTTTGATAGTCTCCAACCTGCCATTGTTATTACAAGCTTTGCCCGCGCCTTTGCCGCGCCTTGCCGATCGTTTCCGCGCCTTGTTAGGAGTTCCACTGCGCATTGATGGCGAACTTTATGGCAGTCTGCTTTTGTTATATGCTGAGAAACGGCCGTTTACCAATGAAGAGATTGATTTGGGCTTAACTTTTGCCGATCAAGCTACCTTAGCGATTGCTAATGCCCAACTGCGCGGCCGTGCGGAAGAAACGGCCGTGGCGACCGAACGCAATCGCCTGGCCCGCGATTTACACGATGCTGTCACCCAAACCCTTTTTTCTGCCAGTCTGGTCGCTGAAGTACTGCCGGCAACTTGGCAAAAGAGCCAAACCGAAGGACAAAACTTGCTGCAGGAGCTGCGCAGCCTTAATCGTGGTGCCCTCGCTGAGATGCGTTCGCTGCTGCTTGAACTGCGCCCGGCAGCGCTGGAAGAAGCGCCGCTAGACACGCTTATGCGCCAATTAGGTGAAGCCAGCGCTGGACGCAGTGGTGTGGCTATAGAGACAATTATCCAAGGCAGCTGTCGTTTGCCTACCAATGTCCACCTCACCTTTTATCGCATCGCGCAAGAAGCGTTGAATAATATCGTTAAACATGCGGAAGCAACGGCCGTACAAATCACACTGATTTGTTCACCATCTGCCCAAGCCAATGGACATAGGCAGCACGCTGTTTTACAAATCCATGATAATGGCCATGGCTTTATTGTGCCCAATGTGCCTGCCGATCGCCTTGGTTTGATGATTATGAAGGAACGCGCCCAAAGTGTTGGCGCAACCCTTACAATTAATAGTACACTTCATGCAGGCACCGATATCTGCCTGCAATGGAAAGATGCCGTTTAATTATTTTACCTCTGTACTCTACTTCGACTGCGCTCAGTACAAGTCTGTGTCCTCTGTGGTGAGGTTTTTAGTAACAGGATAACTAAGATGAACGATTCAAACAAAATTCGGGTAATGATTGTTGATGACCATAGCATGGTACGTAAAGGGCTGGCGGCGTTTATCAATGTTGAAGCAGATATGGAATTGGTAGCAGAGGCCGGCAGCGGCCGTAAAGCCCTTCAATTGTGTGAACAACACCAACCTGATGTCATCTTGATGGATATGCTTATGCCTGGGATGGATGGCACCACCACCACGCGCCTTGTGCGCGAAAAATGGCCGCAAACCCAGGTCATCGCTCTGACCAGCTTTAACGAAAAAGAGATCATTTACCAGGTTTTACAGGCTGGTGCGATCAGTTATTTGCTCAAAAATATTACGGCTGAAGGTTTAGCCCAAGCGATTCGTGCTGCACGCGACGGCCGTTCCACCCTCGCCCCTGAAGCCACCCAAGCGCTCATCGAAACCGCCAACCAAGGCGCACCGCCCGGCCATGATTTGACCCCACGTGAACGTGAAGTTCTGGCTCTTTTAGTCGACGGCTGCAGCAATCCCCAAATCGCCGC
>JAGRDI010000200.1:12199-17786 GCA_020432765.1 Anaerolineales bacterium
CGCTCGCCTTTCGCCACAAATTAGTCACTTAATAATCCCATAGCTGCCACTTGTAAGCCTCTCTTTATTGGACACCTGTCCAATATAAACATTCGTCACCTGTCCACCCCATAAATCCCCCAGTCGCCCGATGTGACCTGGGGCTTTTGGCTGTAAACTACTCTTCATAAGCATTAGTACTTCCTCCGGGGCGACAGAATTGGAAATCTCTTTCGTTGGAGCAGATAGGGCTGCTCCAGCGAAACGCCCCCTCCCTAAAAACAATCTTATTTGAATCAAATCCTGCCATAAAATGGGTGAATCCATTTGTGAAAGTAATGGCAGAAAATTTTGTCAACACACTTGCTCGTTACAAGCAGTTTGTTTGCGCTTGCACATAAAAATACGAAAAAGGAGGTGATACGAACATCTAACTACCAAAACAATAAGTTCTGAAGTCTGGCGAATTCTAGACATTTCAGGTTTCTACCACGAGCAGCGTGCGAACAAATTGATCATGAAACCTGACATGTCTCCTCTGGCAAAATAAAAACGTCAGTGTCCAGTAAGTTGTTCATTAACTTGTTGACTTATTGTTCCTAATTTGCATCTAGATAGCTCATTCCTGCATAGACAGGAATCCACAATGATGGGTACCCGCTTACGTGGGCATGACACCGAGAAGCATTTGTAAAGTTACCCTTGTTTTATTAAACCTGCCGGACTGTGGCGAAAAATAGATTTGTCAACTTTCCTCTCTGGAAGCAAACATGATTTTAAACAAAAAAGTTGACAAATCTCTCTGGAAGAACAAAAAACGCCGGAGTCCTGGAACCTAAAATCCCCCACTTCATGGAGAAGGAGTTTTTCGTATGTTCTATAAAAAGAATTGGATTATATTAATCGTCGCAATGGTCGTCGGTGCTGTGTTGTTAGCAGCTTGCCAGCCGGAAACCGTTGTTGAACAAGTTGAGGTGACGCGTGTTGTCACTGAGACTGTCGTGCAGGAGGGTGAAAACGTCGAAGTCACCCGTATTATTACTGAAGTAGAAGTTGCAACCCCCACACCCGGGCCTGAACCCGAAGTTGAAATGTCAGATGATGCCCAGGTGCTGCGTGTTAATCTCGGCACCTATCCCGACATCATTGACCCCCAAAAATCCTCATTTAGTAACGAAATTTCCCATTTACGCATGATGTATGAAGGCTTGACTCGGCTTGATGGTGAACTGAATACTGTGCCTGGTGCGGCCGAATCGTGGGAATATAATGAGGACGCCACCGAATTGACCTTCACACTGCGTGAAGGATTGACTTATAGTGACGGCTCGCCCTTAAACGCCAAACGTTTTGAATATGCTTTGTTACGTAATATTGACCCGGCAACAGCGGGTGAATATGCTGCCATCACAGATGAAATTTTGGGCGCACCAGAGTGGCGTGTTGGCGAAGATGATGTGGCTGTGCAAGGAGCCGAACTCGTCCATGAAAGCATCCAGGCTCTAGATGCAGATGGTAATCCCTGCACAGATTATGAGCAAACAGATTGCCGCACTTTGAAATTGACATTCTCCAAACCAGCACCCTATTTCCATACGGTTATGGGACTTTGGGTTGTGTTCCCAGCTAAAGAAGAATTGATCACGGAAGGTGGTTCCAATTGGTGGAACAGCTCCAAGTATCAGATCGGCAATGGCCCTTACGTTTTGCAAAGTTTGGAACCGTTTGTACGTGCCTATTTCACACCTAACACAAATTATTGGGGTGGTGAAGGTAATCTGGACATTGAATACTCGTTTATTACAGATACGGCCGTTTCGTTCCAAGCCTATCTCAATGACGAATTCGATATCATCACACTCGCCGCTGAAGATTTGGCGACTGTTGAAAATGATGCTGAACTTAATGAAGACAAAACCATCTATCCCGGTTCTTGCACCATTGCCTTTATGTTCCATCTGGAAAAAGAGCCTTTCACTGACCAAAAAGTACGTGAAGCATTTGCTATGGCCATCGACCGCGAGGCTTGGGTACGAGATGTTCTGAACGGGTTAGGTGCACCTACACTAACCTGGATTCCACCTGGATACCCAGGCTATAAAGAGGGCGAAACCCATCTGGGCTTTGATCCCGAAGCGGCATTGCAAGCGATTGCCGACTCCAGTTATGGTTCTGTCGAGAACCTGCCCCCTGTCGTTAACACCTTTTCTGATACACCGCGTAATCGTGTCCGTAACGAATGGTTAGCGGCCAAGTGGAAAGATGTGTTAGGTGTCGATGTTGAGTTGAATCCTGTTGAACCAACCACCTATACGGCGTTGACCAAAGACCGCGAGACAGCGCCTCAAATGTTCCGTCTGGGTTGGTGCGCGGATTACCCAGACCCACAAAACTGGTTAAGTGTTTATTGGAAGACCGGTGCTTTCGGCGAGCGCGTCGCATATTCTAATGCCGAGTTCGATGCCCTCGTTGATGAAGCCGATACCACTGTGGCAGCAGAGGTGCGTGCTGACTTGTATCAACAAGCACAAGATGTGTTAGTACAAAGCTCCCCCGGCGCTTTTATGTATAACACCGTTAACTCATACCTGGTGAAACCTTGGGTCACTGGTTTGGAACTGACTCCTCAAGATTCAGATTGGGCCGGCTCCAGCAATCCCATCAGTATTGTCATTGACGAAAGCATGAAATAGAAAATGGGCGTGGAGCGTAGTGCGTATTTCGTAGGACTATCTCGATACGCACTACGCTCTTCGCAATAATCTTATGATTTCTTACATTATTCGCAGACTTCTTTGGATGATCCCCGTTTTGTTTATCATTGCGTTAGTGACTTTTGCACTCATGCGGGCAGCACCAGGCGGCCCTTGGGATCGCGATCCCAGCCGCCGCCAACTAGACGCCGCTACACAAGCGCAGCTCAATGAAGAATTTGGCCTCGACAAACCCACATGGCGACAGTTCACAGCCTATACCGTGGGAGATGTTAACAGTGAAGGTGAATTCATTTGTGGCGCTGTATGTGGCAATTTAGGCCCTTCATACCGACAGCGCGGCCGTACTGTGCAAGAAATTCTGTTTGATGTCCCGGAAGGCAAACCATTTTGGCTGAGCCGCTTTGGTTATTCGATTCGCCTGGGATTACTCAGCTTGTTCATCGCCATTGCGATTGGAATTCCCGCCGGTATTCTCGCAGCCTTAAAACAAAACACATGGATCGACTACACCAGTGCCTTCATCGCTAATGTTGGTGTGTCCGTACCTAATTTTGTAATTGGTATTTATCTGATTATGATTTTTGCGGTGACATTGGGCTGGGTCAGTGTTGTGCCGCGCAGTTGGGATAATATTTCTGCTTGGATTATTCCGGCGCTTGTGTTGGGATTTGGCACGATGGCATTAACGGCACGACTTACGCGTTCAGCGGTGATTGATGTGATGAACCAGGATTATATCCGCACGGCGCGCTCGAAAGGGCTGCAAGAGCGCACGGTTATCTATACACATATGTTAAAAAACGCCCTCATCCCAGTGATCACGGTGTTAGGACCAGCATTAGCCGGGTTAGTCACAGGGTCTTTCATCATTGAAACGATGTTCGCTTTTCCCGGTATTGGGCGCGAATATGTCCAGGCAATCAGTAACCGCGATTATTCGATGATTCTTGGCACAACGTTGATCTATGGCGTACTCATCGCGTTGGCAAATCTAAGCGTAGATGTCTTGTACAGCTTTGTTGATCCACGCATCAGGCTAGACTAACGATGGCCGGATTTGTCCAATCTTCAAGATTGGACAAATCTATAAAATAAAGAGGTAAAAGTATGACTGCTCTGGCAACTCCAAATACAACAGATGAAAGTAATGTTGCAAGCTTAGATGCGCCATCGCGCAGTTTGTGGGCTGATGCATGGATTCGTTTGCGGCGCAACAAAGCCGCTGTAGTAGGCATGTTTATTATTGGCTTTTTTGTCATAGTGGCACTATTCGCGCCGCTGATTGCCCCGCATAATCCCTTGCAAATTCATGATGGCATGAGCTATTTGCCGCCAGCCTGGGTTGATGAGTCTTCGACAGGACGTGTGGGTGATCCGCGCTTTTTGTTGGGAACCGATACGATTGGCCGGGATGTGTTGAGCCGTGTCATTTATGGCTCGCGGGTTTCGCTGGTCGTTGGTTTAGCGCCGGTCGTGGTGATTTTATTGGTAGGCGTTTTGGTGGGGTTAATATCTGGCTTTACTGGCGGCCGTACCGATAATCTTATGATGCGCATCACCGACATATTTTATGCGTTTCCGGCTTTGCTTTTATATATCATTATGATGGTGACGCTGCGCGATACACCGCTTGGCAGGGTGTGGAATGGGATGCTTTTGTTATTCCTGGCACTGGCAATTGTTTCGTGGGTGGGCGTTGCGCGCCTGGTGCGTGGATCGGTTTTGGCGTTAAAGGAGAAGGAGTTTGTCGAAGCGGCCAAGTCGATTGGGTCTACCGACGGCCGTATCATGTGGCGCCATATTTTTCCGAATTCACTCAGTCCGATTGTGGTCTGGCTGGCTTTTGCGATTCCACGCTTGATTATTGCGGAAGCGATTTTGGGTTATTTGGGTTTAGGCATACGGCCGTCTACCGATCCCGACGCACTGTTTATTACCAGTTGGGGCGTGCTGATGCTGGAAGGGCAAACCGCCATCAATATTCAACCCTGGATATTGCTGGTGCCGTCGTTGTGTGTCGGCTTTCTCGTCCTGGCCTTTACATTTTTGGGCGATGGCCTGCGTGATGCCCTTGATCCACGTATGAAGCGATAGGAGCTGCTGCGTAGTGCGTAGTGCGTAGAACTTATTGTCTACGTACTACGCACTACGCACCACGTTTTTCCATGAAAGTGATATTGGCAGACAACCAACCGCGTGTACGCTTTGCCTTGCGTGCCTTGCTGGCACAACAAGCGCATGTTGAAATTGTGGGCGAGGCCCGCGATGTAGAGATGCTGCAAAATTTGATAGACACGGCCGTTCCTGACCTGGTCATTCTTGATTGGGAACTGCCCGGTTTGGCCGATTTTGGCTCCATTACGGCACTGCGTGCCAACAACCCCAATCTCTACATCGTCGTCCTCAGCGGCCACAACGATGCTCGCCAAAACGCCCTCGACGCAGGAACCAACCGGTTTGTTAGCAAAACCGATCCTCCTGAAAAGCTGCTCGCGGCGCTTGAAAACCGCGGTTCACGCTTATAACCACGCCTGTTGTGGCAAAACCGGGCGTAAATGGGAAACCCGCCCTGCGCATCATTCAGTTCGGTGAACAACCTGTCAACATCTGGATTCCCCCCTGCGCGAGAATGACACGACGGACAACGTCTTCTGCCCCAAAAAGCACAAAAATGATATACTCTGTGCGTGTTAAAAAAACGAGTCTGGTGGTTGGGAATTATTTTGCTCTTTTGTGCTGCCTTAACCTCTCTGGTACAGGCGCAAACTACCACGCCTGCTTTAGCCACACCCCCACCAACCGCAACCCAACCCCCGGCCATATTAATCATTGAGCCCACACCTGCACCCACACCCGAACTGCAAGGAACTCTTGGCAATCAACTCCAACAA
>JAGRDI010000201.1 GCA_020432765.1 Anaerolineales bacterium
ATGTGGGAATCTGTGCGCAAGGAACCCGCTTCACCTTCTTTGACAATCAGACCGCGGTCAATCACATAACCGTAATCGGCTACTTTTAACGCTTTGTTGGCATTTTGTTCTACTAACAAAATTGTCATCCCTTCCTGACGCAAATCTTGAATGATTTGAAAAACTTCATTTACAATGATGGGAGCCAAACCCATCGAGGGCTCATCCAGCATCAACAGGCGCGGTCGGGCCATAAGTGCACGCCCAATGGCTAACATTTGTTGTTCGCCACCACTGAGGCTGCCAGCAAGCTGGCTGCGGCGTTCAGCTAAACGCGGAAAACGGCCGTAAATTTGGTCTAAATCAGCTTGTATGTTGGCGCGATCTTTACGCACATAGGCACCCAGTTCCAGATTTTCGGCGACGCTCAGTGGCGCCAAAACTTCGCGTCCTTCCGGCACTTGCACCAGGCGTAAGGCGGCAATTTGGTCGGCACGTAAATTGTTTATGCTTTGATCATTGAACTGTATACGGCCGCTGCGTACCCCCACCAATCCCGAAATCGCATTCAACGTCGTTGATTTACCAGCGCCGTTAGGTCCAATTAAGGCCACGACTTTTCCTTCCGGCACAGAAAAAGTAATCCCGCGCAGGACTTCAATCGCTCCATAACTGACATGCAAATCTTCTATCTGTAAAATAGTTACGCCTCCTCTTGCCCTAAATAAGCTTCAATGACAACAGGATCACGGCGTACCACTTGTGGCTCACCTTGGGCGATTTTTGCGCCAAAATTGATGACCACCACCTGATCACAGACCTGATTAATTAAGTCCATATCATGCTCGATCAACAAAATCGTCACGCCTTCTTCACGTAGTTGTAAAATCAGTTCACCCAGTTGGAATGTTTCCGACTGATTCATACCCGCCGAGGGTTCGTCCAAGAGTAACAAACGCGGTTCGGTGGCCAGGGCACGGGCCAGTTCTACCCGCCGTTGGTCACCATAACTGAGGTCTGCAGCGTCATGATCGCGCAAATCGACCATCTGCAACCGTTTCAATAGCGCTTCGCTGGCAGCTTTCTGTGCCTGTGCAGTACTATCACGATACGGAAACAACCAGCGCCAATAACGTGATGACCATGGCGTTTGTAAATGTCTGCCGGCCAAGACATTGCCCAACACACTCATATCTGCAAACAAACGAATATTTTGATAGGTACGCGCAATTCCTAGTTTACATAACTTGTGCGCAGGTAAATTTGTGACATCAGCGCCGTTAAAATGGATTGTGCCACTCGTCAGGGGCATCAGGCCAGAAATCATGTTGATGAGGGTAGTCTTACCAGCGCCGTTTGGGCCGATCAAGCCCATGATTATGCCAGTCTCTACATCAAAGGAGATTTGGTCTACGGCCGTTAATCCGCCAAATTGTTTAGTGACCCTGTTTAGGTTAAGCAACGGCCGTTTCCTTCACGCGCTTTCTACGTCGCCGCAACAAACTGGGCGAGATCAAACCATTAGGCATATAGATAATCACCAACATCAAAACCGATCCATTGACGATGGCGCGATTGGCCTTCAAAAAACGCAACGCTTCCGGCATTAATGTCAAAATAAACGCGCCGACGATTGGACCAAACCAAACCTGACTGCCACCCAAAACCGCAAAGGCCAAAATCTGCACCGCCAAATCAAAGCCAAACTCATTTGGGCCAATAAAGCGTGTCAAATGTGCGCTCATCACACCAGCAACACCAGCAATCATCGCCCCAAATACAAAAGCATATACCTTGTAACCAAAAACATTGACGCCCATCCCCGCAGCAACTTTTTCATCCTCACGGATTGCACGCAGTGCCCGTCCGATCGGACCAGCTTCCATACGCATGAAAAAATATCCCAAAATAACGAGCAGCACAATCAAGTGCCAGGTTTGGGTCGTTTTGGGGATGCCATTTAAGCCTAATGCGCCGCCGACCAACGTTCGCCCCATGACACGATCGACGTTAAGCCAAAATACCCGCACAACTTCGCCAAAGCCGATGGTGGCAATAGCCAGATAAATATCATGCAGGCGTAAAACAGGTAAACCAAGAATTAAACCGACCAGGCCAGCTGCCAACGCGCCGCCAATGACGCTTAACCAGAGCGGCGTATGCAAGTTGATTGTCATTAATGCACCCACATAAGCACCGATACTCATAAAAGCAGCATTTGCCAGGCTAAACAAACCGGTTCGCAATGTGATATAAATGCTTAAACCCAAGATCGATCCTACTAAAGCGAAATTGAGATTAGTTGGGGTTAAAATGTTACCAAGCATTTAATCCCGCGTATCAGCCTTTGACCCCAATAATCCCTGCGGCCAAACGAGCAGCATAATGAACAGTAAACTAAAAACGATGGCATCACGGAAATCACTTTGCCCGGCGGCCACACTAAAGACTTCAATGCCGGCAACGATAAATCCGCCCAAAACAGCGCCATAGATATTGCCCAAACCACCCAAAACAATGACGGTTAAACCTTTTAACTGCACTGATGCACCCATAAATGGTGTAATGACATTAAATGCGAGACCAAAAAAGACCCCGGCAGCTCCAGCCAAGGCACTGCTGATGAAAAAGGTCTGAACAAAGATTTTATCGACGTAAATGCCTAACAAAGAGGCAGTCGATTGTTTGTAGGCGACTGCACGCATCGCTTTGCCGGTTTTTGAGCGTGAAACATAAAAACTCAGCCCAGCCATCAGGGCAATGCTTAATACAAAAACGACGATTTGCAAGGAGGTTATTGTAACGGAGCCCAGAGTATAAACTTGAGTAGGAAATGTATCAGCCGGGAAGCGGCTTTGCTGCGCACCAAATGTAGATTGGGCCAAAGTCACAAGGATTGTGCCGGCACCAATGGTACTAATGAGGGAAGCGAGGTGTGGACTTTTGCGGATAGGACCAGGTTTGTAGCCTTTATAATCTAACCACAAACCTGCCACCATCACAAGTATGCCGGCAATTAGAATGAGGCTGTCAACGGCCGTTTCAAACAAACCCATAACGCCCAGCATGGTTACTAAAAAACCAGCCCATAATACCCGTGTACCTAATGTTTGCTGCCGTAATGGTTTATACGCCAGACGCTCCAACAAAATCCCCAACAGGCCCGCACCGACCATCGCCACCGGCAGTGCCACCCAAATCGGCAGGCCAAACACCGTGACACAAATTAACCCAAAATAAGCCCCCCACATAAAGATGCTGCCATGTGCCAGATTCAATAAATCCAGCACCCCAAACACAAGCGTGTAGCCCAAGGCAAACAACGCATAAACGCTGCCTAACCAGACAGCGTTTACAAGTTGCTGGGGCAATTGTGCAAGAAACAAATCCCAGGCAGACATAGTTGGTCCAGGTAGAAGGCCGCTAGAACTCGACCTTCTATTTTATGATTATTACTCTTCAAAAAGCGCAAATTGGCCGTCTTTCACAATCAGGACAACAGGCGTATGCAGTGGATCGCGGTTGGCGTCAAAGCTAAACTCACCCAGCGGGGTTGGCAAATTCTGAATCGCAGTCAAGGCATCACGAATCGCAGCCGGATCAGTTGAATTTGCACTTTTGATCGCCTCGCCCAATACCCAAGCGGCCGTATAAGCTTGTGCTGCAAATTGGTCGGGATCCGTGCCAAACTCGGCACGATAAGCCTCAACAAAGGTTTGATTTTCTGGTGTCGGATTGCCGATAAACCAGGCAGCGCCGCTAATTGCACCCTCAGCCGCATCCCCAGCAATTTCAGCCAGTTTCGGGCTGTTAAAGCCATTGCCACCGATAAAATAAGCCTCAATACCTTGTTGGCGTGCCTGACTCATAATGTTGGCGGCCTCCTCGGCGAGAGCGCTGGCGATGATTGCTTGCGGGGCGAGGCTTTTGATTTTGGTCAACTGGGCATTAAAATCAGCATCGCCTTTCGCAAAAGTTTCTGTGGTGACTACATTTGTGCCTAAGTTTTCTAGTGATGAAGCAAAAACTTCATAACCACTCTGTGTAAACTGGTCATCATTGCCATACATCACAGCCACATCTTGCATACCTCGCGCATCAGCAACAACTTGCAAAGTGTTAGGAATGACAGCGCTTTCTGGCAAACTCGTACGGAAAACAAAATCGCCCATCTCGGTTATCCCTGATGCGGTATTGCTGGAGCCAATCACCGGCACACCGGCTTCTTGCGCGATAGGATCGGCTGCAAAAGCACTATTGCTCAACGTCGGACCTAAAATCGCGACAACGCCATCCTGATTGATCAATTTTTCAAAAACGCTGATCGCTTGCTCTTTGTCACCAGCCGTATCTTCATAGACCACTTCAATCTGCTTGCCTTCACCTAAATAATTTTGCGCATTCATTTGTGCAACTGCCAATTGAATACCCTGACTGATTGGTTCGCCATATAATGCAATTGGACCACTTAAGGCATGTGCAGCACCCACTTTGATGACTTCGGCTTCAACAGATGGAGCTTCATCCGCTGGTGGCGCCATCTCTGTAGGAGAATCGACTGCCTCACTTTCACCAGCCGATTCGACAGATGGTTCTGCAGCTGGTGCCTGGGCAACAGATTGGCATGCCGCGAGAATGAACATTACGAGGAATAATAATGGGAAAAACTGGTTAAACTTCTTCATCTTGCCTCCACAAAACAGGTCATATTCCCACCCCAAACAATTTTAATATTCTACTTTGTCGGTCGCATTGAAGCAAATAGAACCATATGCGAAGAATGGAAGATTTGGCAGGAAATAGCAATCTAAAACGGCCGTTTCCCTATCGCTCCTGCAGTTAGTATAATTCAAGAGATGTTTAATAAACCGGACACTGGCGTTTATTATTTTACCAGAGGAGACTTGTAGGTTTTACGAGCAATTTGCTCACATTCCACTCGTGGTAACAACCTGACAAGTCTAGAATTCGCCAGACTCCAGTAATAAATTCCGCTGACAGGGTCACATAAAATGCAAATACCAATGAACCGAAAAAAAGTTACTTTACTAACGTTACAAGATAAGAAGAAACGCGGGCAACCAATTAGCATGTTGACCGCCTATGATTATCCAACAGCAATGTTGGTTGATGAGGCTGAAATTGACATGCTTCTGGTAGGCGATTCGCTGGGTATGGTTGTGTTGGGTTATGAGAGTACTGTGCCAGTCAGCATGCGGGAGATGCTGCATCACTGCCGGGCTGTTGCACGGGGCACAAAATATGCGTTTACCGTCGGCGATCTGCCTTTCATGTCTTACCAGGTCGATATCGCTACGGCCGTTCACAATGCTGGTCGCTTGTTAAAAAATGGGCGTATGGATAGTGTCAAACTAGAAGGCGGGCAGGAAATGGTACCCACAATCGAAGCCATCGTTCGTGCGGGCATTCCCGTCATGGGACATATCGGCTTAACGCCACAATCACAATCTAAATTAGGTGGGTATCGGGTGCAGGGCAAAACGGCCGTTTCTGCCCTAAAACTACTTGCAGATGCGCTGGCCCTGGAAGCAGCTGGCTGTTTTGCCATTGTACTAGAAGCAGTTCCAGCCGTCGTCGCCGCAAAAATTAGCCAACGTTTGCATATTCCCACAATCGGCATTGGTGCTGGAGCCAGTTGTGATGGGCAAGTCTTGGTTTTTCACGATATGTTAGGGCTTTATAATCAAATCCAGCCGCGTTTTGTCAAAAATTATGCTGATTTGAGGAGCACGATTATTGAAGCTTTTATTACCTATCGTGAAGACATAGCGGTACATAATTTTCCTTCAGAAGAACATACCTACCCAATGAAAGCAGAGGAAGAAAAAATTTTCTTGGATAGCCTGGATTGATCACCTATGCTGAAAATCG
>JAGRDI010000202.1 GCA_020432765.1 Anaerolineales bacterium
CAGATGAAATTATGCTGGGTATCATCGCCAAATATGAGGGCATTTTGCCGGGACGTTAGGAAACCAATTTAAATCTGGATGGAATTCGAACAGATGATATACTCACTCTTGATTCAAAACCCTTTAACTTGGAGTAAAAAAAGTGGAACAAATACGTGTCGCACGTTCATTTATTGCAGCCGATTCTTTGGCTGAGATTGTAGCGGAAAATTATAATTTAGACGGCCCTGTCAGCTTAAAAATGTTTAGCAAATTGCTGCGTACACAGGATAATGACCATTACCGTGTAACTGCGGGCAATGATAGTTATGTCTTGCGCGTGTACCAAAATGGTGACCGCTTGCAGCGACAGGAATCAGACTATCTATTTGAAATGGATTGGTTGAACTTCTTGCAGGCTCA
The DNA here is from genome assembly GCA_020432765.1 of Anaerolineales bacterium. Classification (GTDB taxonomy): domain Bacteria; phylum Chloroflexota; class Anaerolineae; order Promineifilales; family Promineifilaceae; genus JAACFF01. Next base: position 403 of record JAGRDI010000202.1, read on the forward strand.
AGATATTCAAGTGTCATATCCGTTACCACGTAAGGGTGGCAGTTATCTAGGTACATTAGATGCACCTGAAGGCAAACGGCATTATGCGCTGTTTACACTTGCGCCAGGTAAAGGTATGTCAACAACCAATCAGGAGCAGTTGTATGCGGTTGGCCAACATATGGCTAAGATTCATATAGTGTCGAATTCGTTTAAGAGTAAACATCAGCGCACCCCGATTGATTTGGATTTCTTGCTGGACAAACCACTGGCACGTATTCGCAATTCTTGGGGGCCTGTGCGCTCCGAGAATTTGGATATTTTATTAACTTCTGCGGAAGAGGCCCTGGTCGAAATCACGGGTTTATTCGAGGATACGCCTGATGACAGCGACTGGTGGGGTGTGATTGGTGGCGATTTCCATAATCTGAGTGTGCATTTCAAAGAAAATCAGCCAACATTTTTCAATTTCGATTTGTGTGGCTATGGTTGGCGTGCGTATGATGTGGCCGCTTTCCTTTCTAATACAGGTCTGCTGCAAGCGCCAGAAGAGTATTCGGAAGCGTTTTTTGCAGGGTATTATGCGATACGGCCGTTGGCTCCCGAAGAACATGCAGCGGTGTCACCTTTCTTGACTTTGCGTCGTGTCTGGCGCATGGGTTTGTTTGCCTTATCGGATGGATTGGCGGGCTATACGTTTTTGGCACCCGCATAAAAATCGCTTTAATTTGCCCGGCTTGCACAGAACAACAAGCCGGGCTTTTTCTTAACTGTCAGTCCCGCTAATCACAACCACATATTCACCCCGCGGCTCGTTTTCTTCAAAATGGGCGATCAATTCGGAAATACGGCCGTCCACCACCCCCTCATACAGCTTTGTCAACTCATTGGCTACGGCTGCCTCGCGATCCCCAAAAACAACCAGCGCATCCGCTAAAAATGCTTTCAAGCGGTAAGGACTTTCGTAAAATACGAGCGTGTGGGGCGAATCCTGATCAACAGCCATAAAACGTTGGCGTTTGCCCGATTTGCGCGGCGCGAAACCACGAAATGTGAATGCATGCGTGGGTAAGCCCGACAAAACCACAGCCATCACGACTGCAGATGGGCCGGGAATCATCGTGTAAGGGAGGTCACGCCGGCGCGCCTCACGCACAAGCGTAAAGCCAGGGTCTGAAATACCGGGTGTGCCGGCATTGGATACCACGGCCACTGAATGTCCTGTTTCCAACAGGCGCATAATTTTAGGCACAGTCTTTTGTTCGTTGTGCTCATGGAACGCGACTTGAGGTTTGTCGATCTCAAAATGTTTAAGCAGCCGCCCTGTTTTGCGTGTATCTTCGCTGGCGATGTAATCGACTGCACGCAAAATTTCCAGGGCACGCAGGCTGATGTCGCCCAAATTACCGATGGGGGTTGCGACTAAATAAAGCATATGTTTTTAGCACAGCGGACGCGGTAAGGATACCGCGGCTACGACAAGTAAATTTGCAATGATGGTTTTTTCCGAAATGAACCCTGCCGAAAAAGATAACTGACATACAGATTGTCGATATTTATTCCACATTCCGCGCTCCGCATTCCGCACTTTCAGCGCAGATCCATCTCATATTTGCGCCAAGCTGCTGCATTGTCTCGACAAAACCAGGAAAGCTGTCATGGGCACAAGCGGCATCGAGGATGCGTGTTTCGCTTTGGGCAACTAAACCCGCGACAGCCAGCGCCATACCCAAACGGTGATCATCATGGCTGTTTACGGTTGCACCTTGCAAATGTAAGGGGCCGTTAATGGTGAAGCCATCAGGAAGTTCGTTGATCGATACGCCGAGTTTACGCAGTTCACCGGCCAATACGCTGATGCGATCGACTTCTTTGACACGTAGTTCAGCAGCATCACGCACGGTGGTCGTACCAGCCGCCTGCGTGGCGGCAACGGTCAAAATGGGAAACTCATCAATGCCGCGCACAACCACTTCGCCGCCGATGTCGGCGCTGTGTAGTTCGTCAAAATGGACTGTGAGGTCAACGGCCGTTTCACCCCCGGTAACTCGTTCATTTTTTAACGAAAAACGGGCCCCCATCTGCTCCAACATCTCAAGAATGCCAGTCCGTGTTTCGTTAGCACCGACGTTCGAGACAGTGACTTCTGAATGCGGTATTAAAGCTGCGGCCACTAGTGGGAAAGCGGCTGAAGAAATATCACCGGGCACTGTGATGTCTAATGGCTGCAAAATACGTTCTCCATCCGCCGCAGGCAAAATTACCCAATCCCCCTCAACCTCAACACCCACGCCCATTGCGGTCAACATGCGTTCGGTGTGGTCACGCGCTGGGCCAGGTTGAAAAAGTCGTGTGGATTCGTTGGCATATAAGCCGGCCAATAAAACAGCGCTTTTTACCTGCGCGCTAGCCACAGGCATCTCATAATCAATACCGTGTAGAGAGGCAGACCCAATGTGAAGAGGACAACGGCCGTTTTCAGCCCGAATATCTGCTCCCATCAAAGTTAACGGATC
>JAGRDI010000203.1 GCA_020432765.1 Anaerolineales bacterium
TAATGATTCTTAAGTTTATACGCAATATAAACTTCTCATAATAGGATTGTACTGTGAATCGCACAGCACATTATCATGTTAAAGTTAGGGCGGTTTCGTCCATGAGGGTCTATAAATTCCAATGCCAAACGAAGATAGTATAGTTATCCAGCCAGGTAGCGAAATTATTTTGCATACGGCTTTACCATCAGAATTAATGGTTTTTGACGAAGAAAAACGTCAAAAGGTAATCCAAGTTCTGCGTCAAATTCCCGCCATTTTAGATGGCGCGAAAAAGTTATCAGAAGGAAAAACCTACAAGGCGTATATTGCTCCAGAGATTTTGGGACGAATAAAAGATGGTTCGGCTAAATTAGCACATAGAGATAATGGGCTTTTCGGTGCAAATATCTTGGATGTTGAAACAGGCAAGATAATTCATAACGCTAGTTTGGTGGAGGTCACGCCCGATTTGCTCAATTCACTAAACGAGTTAGCAACACAGCAAACTTTAGCCAACATTGTTCATCGTCTTAAAGTTATTGACGAAAAAATCACTGATGTTTTACAGGGGCAATTCAATGACCGTCTTGCTGAAGTTGAAAGTGGTATACACCATTATGAGCAAGCCTTAGTTGCTTCACACTCTTTAAGGCGCGAATTAATGGTTAGCGCGATTCACGATCTGAATCTCGGGCGCAACAAGTTGATAAAGTCTACTGACTTCAGTTTCATAGATAAATTGCCGCGAAATAGGTTAAGGATGTTGTTTAGTCGGAATTGGGATATTCCTGAATATGTTCAGTCGAAAGCTGAATTTGTGGTAAAAGCAACTCATGCCATAATTGAAGCAACTCATTTTCTTGTAATGGCTTATTCTAACTTGAATGAACCTGATTCTTTGCGGGTTTCGCTTGAACAAGTAGAAAATGAAGTAAAAGTTTTTCAAGATAAAACAGGAGAAATTGTGCGTTGGCTTTCACCTATGAGTAATTTGCATGAAAGCCTTACAACTATTTCTCAGGGTGTTCTGCCAAGAATAAATGACTTGGACGAAATCTCGCAAAAAAGTATGGTCGTAGAATTTCAACCCAAAGAGATTTTACCTCCCGAAGGGGTGTGATTATGAAACTTTGCAAAGCTGAACTGCCAAATGGAAAGCTCTGTCCCAATAACGTAGATGAAGGGCAAGAGTATTGTCCTTATCATCTTGCGAGTCAAGATGCAGAGACGAAAAAAACCCTCTCAATTCTTGCAAAAGCAGGGGTGGTATTGATGAGTCTCGTCGCTGGCATTTATAAAGTTGCAACTAATAAGAAAATATAGGCGCGAACGGAAACGCAAATTCTCGCTTCTGCTATGCTATAATTTATCTTAAGTGATAAACATTTGGAGAAAATCATGACTGATGAGAATAATAAAGCCAAAATCTTGGGGCGTTACATTGTTGCTGACCCTAAAATTTGTCACGGAAAACCGACTTTTCGTGGAACCCGTGTGTTTGTATCGGATGTCTTGGAACAAGTTGCCAGTGGCATGGCTTGGGAAACTATAATCGAAGAATGGCACGATAGCATTACTAAAGAAGCCATTGCTGAGGCCGTGCAGTTAGCTATGTAAGCATTGATGAAACATTCGGATGAATTTATTTTAGAACCAGCGTGAACGTTCTTGACGAAAACATCCCTAGAAATTAACGCGAACTGTTGATAAGTTGGCGTGTGTCCATTCGTCAAATTGGATATGACACAGCGAGGAAAGGAATTCAGGACGACGAAATCATTCCGCTCTTGTACCAATTACGTCGTCCCACTTTTTTCATCCGCGATTCTGATTTTTTTGATCGTAGATTATGCCATCAAGGATATTGTCTTGTTTTCATGGATGTGGACAAATATGAAGCTGCTTCATTTGTGCGTCGCGTTCTCCGACATAAAGCACAATAGAAAAATGTTTGCCATGTTCTATAAGGGCGATTTAACCGTCAAACTAAAACCAGAGACCGTGCAGAGGGTAATCGAAAATGGCGAAGGGCTGCCTCATGATCCCGGCACGGGCAAACCAATGAAAGATAGGGTTCTCATACCAGCATCAAAAAAGGATCTATGGATCAAAATGTGCGAGTTGTCTCTCAGTGAGATCTCCTAGTGCAGCGTTAGCCTTTAATCGCCCGGCACGACGGCAAAATCGAACTCGCCGACTTTGTTGGAAACGGCCGTTGCCAATCCACCACACACCGCTTTCACCACATAAAAATAGTTCGTCGCTGCATCTCCCAAGCGGGGATAGACAACGCCCGAACTCTGATTTGGATAAGTCACCGTTATGGGTGTGAAATACGGCATTGTCTCTTCATAAACATCATAGGTGCAGCCTGCTGCTGCATTAGCCCAGGTGAGGTCCAGTTCACTGGCGGAGACTACACCGATTGCCAGACGCCAGAATTCATACGCGCCTATATCACATTGTGTGTTTTGCGGACGTGTGACCCCCCGCTGGTCTAGCCCATTGACGGGCACAGCCGTGCAAAGAACGTTGTCGCCGGCGTCAATAGCCGGGCTGCCAGCGAGCAGTGCACGGGTCAAGGTGCTGCCCCCATTATCAGCTAACGTATCCAACAAGGGATTCGTATCCGTTAAATCACCTGTTGCAGTTAAAGGGCATGTCGCATCCATGCTCAAGTTGTGCCCGCCAGAACTTACCGACCCACCATTGAGGGAGCAGTTACTGCCGCTGTTGGCCATGATGGTATTGCTCATCGTTAACACGCCGCCATTCAGACGGATGCCGCCTACCCCATTTGTGGCACTGTTGTCGGCTATAGTCGTGTTGACAAGGGTCGTCGTGAAAGCACTGCTCGCTTGATAAATCGCACCAAAATTACCGGCTGCATTGTTACTGAAGGTGCTGTTATAGGCCTGAACGATGCCGCCAGACGTGTTATAAATAGCGCCGCCGGCGCCGGATGTGGTATTGTGATGGATGGTACTATTCTTGATGATCAAGGTGTCCCCAAAATTCAAGATAGCGCCGGCGAGACCACTGCCGTTATTGTAGGCGATGACGCTGTCTACCAATGTAATATCAGTGTCATGCGAGCTATGCAGTCCCCCGCCTTGTACGGCGGTGTTGCTAAGTACCAGGGTATTTGTCAAGTTAAATGTGCTGCTGCTTTCACCATAGAGTGTACCTCCTCTATAGTTGGCTGTGTTGCTCATGAGCAAGCTGTTGGTAAGATTCACGGTACCATTACTGGTGTTGAGGACACCACCACGTTCTCCGTGATTGTTATGAAGCACCGTGTTGGAGAGATTCAACGTGGCTCCACCTGGAAGCCGGATTGCGCCTCCATAAGCGTTGCCTCCGCCCAAGTTCCCCTCACCGCCTGTGAGCGTCAGACTGTCCAGTGTGATTGTGCTGTTGGTGGCGATATACACCACCCGGCCCTGGCCCTGGGCATCGAGTGCTGTGGGGTAGATGTCGGGTTCAGGGTCAGGGGTGGTCCAGTTTGTAGTGGTATAGCCACCTTGCAGGGTGATGTTGGCGACGTTGATATAGACAGTTTGGGTAAAATTGTTAACGGTTTGCACACCGGCGCAAGTGCCGGCGATTTTGATTAAAGCATTGGCAGTGGCGGTGTCCAAGGCCGTTTGCAAGGCGGTAGCGTCGGCGCTGCTATAATCGGTAATGTTGTCGCCTGTCGTCTCGATGAAACAGGCTGTGGCGTTGTTAGTTGCTGAGCTGGGAGCAGCTGCAGCCGTTTTCAAACTCAACAGCATCCACCCCAAAACGGCCAACAGCAAGCCAGCCAGCAAACTTGTTGCGCCAAGACTCAAAATTCTCCTAAAACGTTCATTTAAATTCGCTTGATATGTCATTTTTTTCTCCGTGAACTGCTGCTACCAGTTGTGGTAAGTAAGCTGTATCGTTTAGATATGCTAGATGAGTATGGAATGTTGTATAAGAGGCTGCTGCGTCGGGAGAAAAATCATATCATAAACAGGCTAGATACTCAAGTATCAATTACCGGGTGCAATGGCAAAGTCAAACTCGCCGACCTGGTTGGTAACGGCCGTTGCGATTGCACTCAGGGCAAGCATGTCCGCCCCACCACAAACCGCTTTCACCACATAAAAGAAGTAGGGCATCGTCTCTTCATAGACATCATATATTACCGTCTGTAACGTTATCGATGTCTGAGAGGGCAATATCCCCGGCGAATGAAATCGTATCGGCCGTACCGTTGTTGTTGGCGCAGGCCACAGTGGTGCGTAAATCCTGAACGTTGTCGGTGTTAGCGCCTGTTCCTACCGTGTAAGGAAAAGTGTAGCCCATTTCAATGCATTGCCCTTCCACGGCGCCAATATCACAAAGACCTAATGCAGGTCGCGTGATGCCCCGCTGGTCGGTGGTGTAAGTTGTTCCACAGCCATTTGTGCCTGAGGATATCTGGTTCAGGCCAACGCTGCCTGCCAACTGCAAATGTGTTCTCGTACTACCTCCATTGTCGGCTAACGCCCCCAGGCGTGTTTTCGGTGTAGGGAGTGGAGGAACGGCCGTACATATACACATTGTCGTGGTAGACAAACCTGGCCCCGGCGTTAGCGGTTCCTGCCAACGCCGGGGCCAGCCGGGGTGGAAACAATGCATACCAATCCACATAGTGGGCGTTACGACAAAGATAAACGACTCTGGCACCTTCACAAAAAATAAGTTGAACGAGCATTCTGTAACGTCTGGAAGTATAGACAGAGATCATCAATCACAGACAAATCAGGACTGCTCATATTACCTATTAGCCAAATCATTACGCGCCCAGCTTACGGTTTCTGCTGCCGCTTCTTCGTGGGCTGTTGTGTCGGCCCCAAATGCTTTTTCGTATTTGCTGTGATCGATAGTAAACGGCCGATCAAACTGATAAAAGACTTCCAATGCCGGACGCAAATCAGCGTTAAACCAGCTCATAATTGTCAAGATTGGTTTAGGGCCTACTTGCACATTTTGTTTTGTGCCTGTCTCTGCATAAAGTATGTTCAAAAAGGTCTGCGTGGTGATCGTTGGCGCACTGGGGATGTGCCAGATTTCACCCAGCGCTTCATCACGTTCGCCGAGCGTAATCAGGCCATCGGCAAAGTCATAAACATAGGTGTAGGT
>JAGRDI010000204.1 GCA_020432765.1 Anaerolineales bacterium
GCATGATCTTGGCTGATAATGGATCGCCGTGGTTTATTTCAGGCGTACCTGATGAAAGGTGGAATAATGAAATGCTGCATGAACTGGATGTAGTCACCGGGGCTGATTTTGAAGTCGTGGATGCATCTGGCTTGATACTTGATCCCGACTCTGGACAAGTATTACGGCCGTAGGCAGTTTTCGCCACAGATATTTACGGATTGGCATGGATGGTTTTTCAGCAAATTATCGCGAATTTATACGTAACTGGACACTGGCGTTTTTACTTCACCAGAGGAGATATGTCAGGTTTTATGAACAACTTGTTCACACGCTGCTCGTAGTAGAAACCTGACATGTCTAGAATTCGCCAGACTCCAGTAAGTAAGATGGAGTACCAACTCAATGCAAAAAGAGACACTTAACCCACCAGACCTATTTCCTAGTCGTCAATATGGGTTTTCACAAATCGTAGCCACACAAGGTGGCAAAACCGTTTATTTTTCGGGCCAAGTTGCCTGGAATGCCGAGCAAGAAATTGTTGGCCCAGGTGATTTACGCCAGCAGGTATGGCAGTCCTTGGAAAATGTGGCAACGGCCGTACAAGCTGCCGGAGGTACATTAGCCAACATCGTTTCGATGCGCATTTATATCGTGGCTGATAAACTATCTGAAAGTCAAGCCGTAAGCGAAGGATTACGCGCATTTTTTCCCGGTGATAACCCACCGACAACAACCTGGATTGGTGTGCCAGCATTGGCCAATGAAGGCTTTTTAATTGAGATTGAGCCTATTGCAGTGATTGAAATCTAAACCACAAGAAAGTTAATTAATTATCTGCCACGAATGGCACGAATTCCACAGATTAGTATTTCGCGCCGTAAATCCATACCAGGTTTATGAAGGCGCTGGTGTGAAATACCAATGTAGTTTTGCGGATTTACTTGACATAATAACTTATTACTCAATTCCGCAAAACTGCACTAGACACCTGTTTTTGTGGAATTGGTTGCAAAAAATCAGAGAAAATCGATATAGGGAGAACACAAAGATGATGCGTTTTGATGGCAAAGTTGTGTTGGTAACAGGTGCATCACGCGGAATTGGGCGTGCAATTGCACGCCAGTTTGCGGGGCAAGGAGCGCGGGTGATTGTACACTTTAATGCGGATCGGACGGCTGCAGAAGAAACTGCGGCGCGGCTGGCGGGTGAAGGGCATTTGATCGTGCAAGCTGATTTGAAGGATTCTGAGGAAGTTAAATTGATGGTGGAAACGGCCGTATTACAAACTGGTCGCCTTGATATTCTGATCAACAATGCCGGCATCTATGAAGACCACCCCCTTGCCGAAACAAGTTATGCCGCTTGGCAAGCCAGTTGGCAGCGTGTTTTAGCCACCAATCTGGTTGGCGCAGCCAACGCCTGTTATTGTGCTGGCCAGCAAATGATCAAACAAGGTGGTGGCCGTATTGTCAATATCTCGTCGCGTGGTGCCTTCAGGGGCGAACCGACCAGCCCTGCGTATGGTGCCAGTAAAGCCGGACTGAATGCAATGAGCCAATCGCTGGCCAAATATTTAGCTCCGTTCAATATTTTTGTCGGCGTGGTTGCGCCAGGCTTTGTAGAAACAGATATGGCGCACGATTTTTTGGCCGGTCCAGCCGGTGAAGGTATCCGCAATCAAAGTCCCCTGCAGCGCGTCGCGACTCCAGATGAAGTCGCTTATGCGGCTTTGTTTTTGGCCTCCGAAGGCGCACAATTCATGACCGGCGCAATCATTGATGTGAATGGAGCTTCCTATTTGCGCACATAAAGGGTTAAGGCGTTGCAGAGTCGCATATTTTTCGCCTTGTCGTTTTATTTCATGGAAACATTCCAATTCCATATTAACTTACTGCAAAATTTCGAGTTGATCGGTGCGGTAGGTTTCATGCCAATGTAAACTATTGGACACTGGTGTTTTTATTTTACTAGTGGAGACTTTATGATCAATTTGTTCACACTCCACTCGTGGTAGAAACCTGACATGTCTAGAATTCACCAGACTCCGGCAGACCAGAAAGGCGTGCAGCGTTGGTAGTTTGTTTCTCGAAATCACACACATAACCATGAAATTTTAGAATTTTGATACTTGACAATTTTGATAACCTCTGGCATACTTATGTTCACTGGTAAGACCACTTACCAGATAAAATTCAAATAGACTTGGACAATTATGTTAAATCAATGGACAGCTCCACCACGTCCCAATTCCCATGCCGAAACCGCCCTCATCAACGCAATTTTAGATGACACTTTTCCGTGCGGCAGCACCTTGCCGGGTGAACGATCATTGGCGACGCAATTAGGCGTTACCAGGCCCACATTACGTGAGGCTTTACAGCGCCTGGCACGCGATGGCTGGTTGACTGTACACCAGGGAAAAGCAACCCTTGTCAATGATTATTTGCAAGATGGCGGCTTAAACGTACTCAGCACATTAGTACAGCACAGTGATCAACTGCCGCCCAACTTTGTGACCAACTTGCTGGAAGTGCGCTTGAATCTGGCACCGGCTTATACACGAGCGGCCGTAACTCATGCACCGCAGTCAATTCAACCTTTGCTTAATACGTACGCGCTTTTGGAAGATTCACCGCAGGCTATGGCAGCTTTCGATTGGAAACTGCATAGATGTTTGACCATCGCTTCGCAAAACCCGATTTATGCCTTAATCCTCAATGGATTTGCTGATTTTTATGAACAGTTGGCCGAAATTTATTTTTTGTCTGCAGAGGGACGAGAAAAATCGATGGTTTTTTATGCTGAACTGACAACGGCCGTTTCCAACCACAATCCACAAGCTGCCGAAGCAATCAGCCGAGCCGCCATGCGTGACAGCTTACGCCTTTGGCAAAAAGGCGAAGCCGCACGCTCACACGCTGTGGAGAAATAAAAATGCGCAGATGGAATGGATGGGGAGACCACAATGTCATTTACCCACTGCCGGCAAAAGCCGAGCCGTTTTTGAATGCTGGCGTAGGTGAAAGCAAACCCCCACAAGATACACACAAAGAAAACGTGTTAAACACCATACCAGTTTCACGGCTGCCTATGCATCCGCTTGTCAGTACCGCAGCCGAAGAACGCCTTTGCCATGCGCGCGGCCAAAGCCTGCCCGATTGGATCGCACTGCGCAGCGGCCGCATCCAAACTTTCCCCGATGGTGTCGCCTACCCGCAAAATGAGGCTGAAGTACAAACGCTGCTAAGATATGCATCTGACGTGGGCGCAAAATTAATTCCTTACGGTGGCGGCACATCAGTAGTCGGCCACATCAACCCACAGCCAGGTGATGCACCAGTGTTGACAATCGACATGCGCTGCCTCAATCAATTACAAGCGTTTGACCAGGAAAGTCAACTCGCTACATTTGGCGCTGGGGTATCCGGCCCTGACCTGGAAGCTCAGCTGCGTGCTTGCGGATATACGCTGGGACACTTTCCACAATCATTTGAGTTCTCGACATTGGGCGGCTGGATCGTGACACGTTCCAGCGGGCAACAATCATTACGCTACGGCCGTATCGAAAACCTATTCGCCGGTGGCACCTTAATCAGTCCAGCAGGCAAATTGATCCTGCCCAACTTACCCGCCTCAGCTGCGGGGCCATCCATACACCAAATGATCCTCGGTTCTGAAGGGCGCATGGGCATTGTCACAGAAGCTACAGTGCGCGTCAGCCCTTTACCACAAACCGAGGATTTCCATGCTGTCTTTTTCCCTGATTTTGAGAGCGGCAAAACGGCCGTGCGCCAAATTGTACAAGCGGGTTTACCCTTGTCGATGCTGCGCATGAGTACGGCCGTTGAAACCGAAACCATGTTAACCTTAGCAGGACACGAACGGCTGCTCAAAATGATGGACCAATATCTTGCGCTTCGCAAAGTGCGCGAAGACAAATGTTTGTTGATGCTCGGTTTTAGCGGCGATGAAGCACTGGTCAAAACAACACGCAAACGCGCCCTCGACATTTGCCGCGACAATTATGGCATCCATGTCGGCAAACAATTCGGCAAACAGTGGCACAAAGGCCGTTTCCGCACACCCTATTTACGCAACACATTATGGGAAAAAGGATATGCGATTGATACGTTGGAAACGGCCGTGTCCTGGAATAAAATCGATACTACGCTCGCCGCCATCGAAACAGCCATACACGATGGCCTAGCCGATATTGATGAGCGCGTGCATGTATTTACGCATCTCTCCCACGTGTATCCGCAAGGAGCCAGCATCTACACAACTTATCTCTATCGTCTGGCCGACGACCCGGATGAAAACCTGCGTCGCTGGCAAATTCTTAAAGGAGCTGCCAGCCAAGCCATCATCGCCCATGGCGCTACCATCAGCCACCAACACGGCATCGGCAGCGATCACGCACCTTATCTGCAAGCTGAAAAAGGAACATTAGGTATGGCAGTTCTAGGTGATGTGGTCAAACGTTTTGATCCAGAAGGCTTAATGAATCCTGGAAAATTATTGGCTTAAACGCATTTCATATTGGCATGATTCAAAAACCAAACTATTTCCTTGCCAGTCCCGCCGCTGCCAATCCAATTCGTTCCTTGCCTAATTCGCTATAGTCACCGGGAGCAACTATGAACAACAAAAACAAACGCACAGAAATCTGGAATAACCTTGATCAAGCATGGGATTTGATTATTGTCGGTGGTGGGATTACCGGTGCGGGTATTTTGCGTGAAGCAGCACGACTGGGCCTACGGGTACTGCTGGTGGAACAGCGTGACTTCGCCTGGGGAACCTCCAGCCGTTCATCCAAGCTTGTGCATGGCGGGTTGCGTTACCTCAAAGAAGGCAAGGTAGGGCTTACACGTGCCTCAGTTTTGGAACGCGAACATTTACTCGATGAAGGTCCTGGGCTGATTGATCCGGTCGGCTTTTTGCTCGCCGAGTATAAAGGTGACAGTCCCGGTCGACTAGTCTACACCGCCGGATTAACCATCTATGATCTGCTGGCTTTGCAATGGAGCCATAAATATTACAGTGCACAAGATTTTCGGCTAATGGCGGGCAATATCTCGCAAGAAGGACTAAAAGGCGGCTTCCGCTATGGAGACGCGCAGACGGATGATGCACGCCTGGTTTTGCGTGTGATTCAAGAAGCTGTGGCGGAGGGTGCAACGGCCGTAAACTATATTCGCGCACAAAATGTGCTACGTAATGCAGATGACCGCGTGCATGGCGTGCAGCTACATGACATGGAAAGCGCGCAAATCAAAAATGTATACGGCCGTTTCGTCATCAACGCAACCGGCGCATGGGCTGATAGATTACGAGAGCAAATTGGGGAAGAGAGTCGGCTGCGGCCGTTACGTGGCAGCCATCTCATTTTTCCATTATGGCGTTTGCCAGTCGCGCAAGCAGTCAGTTTTCTACACCCTATCGATCGTCGGCCTGTGTTCATTTTCCCCTGGGAAGGGGTCGCTTTAATTGGTACAACCGATGTTGATTACAGTGGAAATTTAGACGAAGAATCTGGTATCACCCCTGCTGAGGTCGCCTATCTGATGGCTGCAGTGCAGGCGCGTTACCCCGTCTTGGGGATCACCCTGGATGATGTGATTGCTTCTTTCTCCGGTGTGCGTCCGGTCGTTGGCAGCGGCAAAGACGATCCTTCCGAAGAATCGCGCGACCATGTCGTCTGGCAAGAAGCAGGACTGCTCACGGTCACCGGCGGTAAGTTGACCACCTTTCGCTTAATCGCCTTAGACGCCCTTAAAGCGGTGCGCGAAGATTTGCCGGAGATAGGTAAACCGAACACGCATTTGCCCGTTTTGAATCCGGTGGACATGACAATACCCGGTGCAGAAGCGTTGGAACCGCGTTTGCAGCAGCGTTTGCTCGGCAGATATGGCGCAGCGGCCGTCGATCTAGTTGCAGCAGCACAGCCCGCCGAATTAAGCCTCATTCCCGGCACACGTACCCTGTGGGCAGAATTACGCTGGGCAGCACGTTCAGAAAGCGTTGTCCATTTGGAAGATTTGCTGCTGCGGCGCGTTCGCTTGGGTTTATTGGTTAAAAATGGCGGCGCAGCGCTGCTGCCCCAAATCCGCACGATCTGCCAGCCGGAGTTGGGTTGGGATGACAACCGTTGGCAGGCTGAAGAAGCCGCTTATTTGAATTTGATCGCCTGCTGCTACAGCTTGCCACCGCGTGACACGATACCGGATTGGATGGCACAGTTGGCAAAAGTGGAGTTGGAGAGGGAAACGGCCGTTGCACTAGAACAAAACCTACAGAAAAACAAGACGGAAATTCTGATCCTGGGTATGTTCGGGGCAATCTTCGTTCTGCTTCTAATCTACATTTTGAACCGCAACCAGCAAAAAATTTGAATTATATGTTACAATATTGAAAGAGGCTTAAATCAATGACAACAGTTCTAACAACTTATAAACATATTGTTCAAACTCCCGAAATTGTGGGTGGCAAGCCGCGCATCGCAGGTCATCGTATAACTGTTCAAAACGTAGTTATATGGCATGAGCAAATGGGCTACAGTATCGAAGAAATCGCTTCTCTATATAATCTGACCCTTGCCGAAGTGCATTCGGCTCTTGCATACTACTTTGATCATAAGGACGAAATTGATCGCTCTATGACAGAAAGCGAACTATTTGCAGAAGAAATGCGCCAAAAAACTCCATCCCTCCTCGCGAAACGCCTATATGAACGCACCGGTTAACTTCTATATGGATGAGCATGTGCATCCTGCTATTACACGCGGTTTAAGATTGCGCGAGATCGATGTACTAACAGCACAAGAAGCAAATATGCTTGGAGCATCCGACAAAGAACATCTAAAACTGGCAACCAATTTGGGTAGAGTTGTATTCACGAATGATGATGATTTTCTGAAGTTACATGCGGCAGGTATTGAACACGCTGGCATCGCCTTTGCTCACCAACGCACCTCGATTGGGCGTGTTGTTCGTGCGCTCACACTCATTCACGAAATTTTATCGGTTGAAGATATGACAAATCGTGTTGAATTTCTATAGGCCAATTCTAAAGGCATGAATTTTACGCCAAATAGGTGCCGTGGAGCTTTGTTTTGGGAAAAAATAACTTTAGCCTAACAGATCAAAACCTTGAGCATCTGTCAGATTTTTTAAACCAGATAGTGGCTAATTCAACGCAAAACCAACAAATACCAGATGGTGCTCATATTTTCCATGGTTCAGCAGATGATCTTGATCTGACGAAGGCCAATATCAGGCTAGCGTCGCAAGTTTTGCTTGGCATGAGCTTGGGCTATGTTGAGGAAGCTCCACTGATAATGGTTTATGAAAGCACATATGATAAAAAAATATGATTGATTTATCTAGTGATTTAGAGAAAAGAAAAGCACAATCTTTCATCCGCCAATTTCAGGAGCAGAGCCAACAGGAAATTGTCAGCAAAATCAACACAAACATAGTCGCCTAAAATCAAAATTTGCTTATGGAGTATTCGCATGATGTTAGACAAAATATTTTGGGATATCCAGGCCTTACTTATGCTTTTTTATCAAGACCTCGTTTGACATTCTGCTTCCACGCCTCTAAAGGCAATGCATACGGCCGAAACTTCTCAAGCCGCCCCTCATCCTCAACATACAACAATGCACGATGCGCTCCCAGCTTGCTGGCTGCGGGAGAATCGATCACCACTGACGAATCATTCGCATTCATTTGCATGAGCACACGCATCTCAAATTCGCGCATCATCCGACCAATCGTTCTTTCAAAATTTGGCAGCGTGTCACACCAGGCCAATGTATGCACACCTAAATCTGGGCCATCTCGCAAAATAGTCACAAACTGCTTAGCCGGACTGGCCGGTTTCTCCCCGTCATCAAAATCAGTAAATGAAGAATAACCAAAATCATCCTCTTCGCGCAAATCACGTGCGCGTTGCAAACCATAAATGCACAGATAGATCGCCGCTTCCTCTCCCAGATTCTCCTCATTCTCCAGGCGCTGCTCGACTATCGCTGCTACCTGAGCGATAATTTCTGCTACATCACGGCGTCTACGCTGCCAAACAACCTCGTGCGGCAGTAAGTCGGGTAGTTGTGGTAGCAGGTCGGCATAAATCGCATCAACAGGACTAAAATCTAATATGAAAAACTTTGCTGACCGTCGTGCATAATGAGCGGCTAAACCAATCACAGCATTAAACATCATGCTAACCCCCATTTCATCATTTTGCCCCAAAATGAGTAAGTTACTACCACTTTGTTTGCGAAAACGCACAGCGGTAGGGGGTTTGATCGCTATCGGATCTCCCAGCCACGCTTCCGTATAGCGCTGGATCTGAGGCCGATCTGGCGCGTTAATTAACGTTCGCAAAAGTTGGTTATTGTCGATGTTGGCTGGTGTATTACCCTCAAAAATAATTGTTTGGTTGGTTTGATAATATTCATTTTCCTGAGCCAATTGTTGTATCTCTTGCAAATAATGATTGCGTAAATCATCTGACAACCAGGCCACCTGGAAAGGACTGTTGCCTTCAACCAGGCCATTGGCATCATTATAAATAGCTTCGCCAGCCCGCGACAGACGGCGTGCGGCAATATTATCATCGGCCAAGATCAAGCGTGAATCCGCTTCACTGCATTGCAAAGCAACACGCACAGCCATTTGATCGATTGTGCTGCGTGAAAGTGAATACACACCCGCCAGCGTTTGTGAACCAAGCAGCACATGCATGCCAAAAGAACGTCCCTGGCGCACCAACCGATCCAAAATCTGCCCGGTATGGGCTGCCAGGTTGTCGTCTTCTGTAAAAAATTCTTGGAATTCATCCACGACTAAGAGAATACGCGGCATTTTCATGCCATTACTTTTACGGTATTCTGCCAGGTTATTGACCCCTTGCTTACGAAACAAATCACCACGTTGTTTTAATTCAGCATCCAAACCCTGTAGGACACTTAAACCAAATTCGCGTTCGCTTTCAACCGCAATCACACGCGCATGGGGTAATGGTTTGTCGCCGTTTTGACCTGTATAAGCCTTGAATTCAACCCCTTTTTTGAAGTCTATCAAATATAGTTCCACTTCGTCAGGACTATAATATAAAGCCAGATTCGTGATGAGAACATGCAGCAGGGTTGATTTGCCGGATCCGGTTTTTCCGGCCACCAACACATGATGTGCCGTACCTTTGCCCAAATCCAAATATTGGTGTTTTCTGGCTCCCGCCGGACCTAAAGGCACATTTAGACCCTCACTCGCATCAGTTTGCCACCAATCATTCTTCGATGGCGTTATTTTATCGAAAGGTACTACCACGCGGCTGGCATCCTGTGCAGCCTCACCAACGCGGTTGACTATCTGATTGAACAGTTCCTTTTTGGGTGGCTTTTCAAGTACCAGTGGATACTCACGAAATCCCGGGCTGTCCCAGACGAAATGATCGCCATTATGGACAATACATGTCGCATGTCGTTCTAAATCGGCCAGTGCAAAGCCGTAGGGCAAAGGTTTAGCCCTATCCACTATGACAAGCGGATATACACCGCAGCGGGGGCCATTTTGGGCGATGCTCACAAGCCGCCGTGCAGCACTTTCTGAGATATTTGTGGGAAAGTCAAAAATAACCAGCAAACGATATGGCTCAGCTACCTCACCCGCTTCGTGGTTATATTGCTCAATGGAGGCGTATTGATTGCGCAAATATTTTTGGATGACGGTTTCCATATGTTCGGTAAAGTCGGCCAATTGTTTTTCGATGTGGGCGGTTTCTGACCAGGATTTGTAGGTAACCAGGAGATCATCATGGTCTGCCAACTGCATAAACGCGGCTGCATTTTGTCCCAGGCCGACCGGGTCGATAAAGGTAAAACGTAACTTGCCGGGAGGGATAATGGCCAACAACCGCAGCAAAAAGCCTTGCACAGCCCGGCTTGCCGCTTCTTTTGCCTGGCCATCTGCCCCCAATAACAAAGCCTGACTGCCAAGTAAAGGGATTAAAGCGGGCAATGCAAATTTATTCTTGCCCGGCACTAAAACCTCACCAATACGCACCATGCCGAACTCAAGCAAATTTGTGGGCGGCTGCCACCGCTTCCATTTTGATTCATCCCCCCAAGATAAAGCGGCAAACCCATGGACAGCAACCAAATCATCTCGCTCTGCTGCCAACCTTTGAGTCGTTTGCTTATAAGCTGATTCGATCTGAGCCGTCTTTTCTTGATTAACCTGTTGTGCCTCTTTCCTAAGCCGAGCATGTTCTTGCTTTGCTTGTTCAAGACAAAGGGTCTGCAAATATTCCACATTGGCAACAGCCTGGTTAAACTGCTCAAACTGCCGATTTATAGTTCCGATCAATTCTTGTTCTTTTGACATGTGACACCCAAAGCTCTACGTAAATGAATACATCTGTATTTTCAATGTCTGCAGGGGCGAGGCGATTGCGAACAGAATCCAGAAGGCAGCAAGCAGAAAAAGGGAAGAGTTACTCCTGGGCACACCGCAAACCTACATTGTTGTGAGAGACCACCGGCTCGCTGAAATCACGGTTGGTGGCGCGGAGGCTGTGGTCGTCGTAGTCGTTCCATGCACCGCCGCGCAGCACTTTATTGTATCTAAGTGTAGGCCCAGATGGGTTTTTAGATCGCGCAACTGTATAGTAATCATCATCATACCAATCATGCACCCATTCCTGCACATTTCCAGCCATATCCAATGCACCTATCCAACTGGCATCATCTGGGTAGTTACCTACAGGTGCTGTGGTTCCTAGACAACCTCCAAAATTAGTCAACTTACATTCAGGTGGTGCACTTCCCCAGGAATAAGCATTGCGGCCTACTCCTCGCGCCGCATATTCCCACTGTGCCTCCGTCGGCAGTTGTGCACCAGCCCAGCGGCAATACGCATCCGCATCATGCCAGGAAACGCCAACTACTGGCTGATTCTCTCCATTGAAGCGTGAGTTATTAGCATTACGGGATGATTCACATATGCCAGCGCCTACACAACCAGCATATTGTGCATTGGTCACTTCTGTCTGATCAATCCAAAAGCCGTCCAATGTCACAGTATGTACGGGTACCTCATCACTCTCCCCACTTTCACTTCCCATCGTGAAACTTCCATCAGGCACATAAACCATTATCATATTATCCATAAGCCGTGTCTTGGTTTCACCCACTACTATCAAATCTATTTTCTTCCTCAAATCAGGGGAATCTTTGAACTCTGGATCAATATTGTAGAGCTCCACCAACTCCTTAACCGCTGTTTCATAGTCATTTGCATGTAAAGCAGCAACTGCAGACCGATACGGAACTTCCTTTTGTAAATTAAGTATATCTTCATGGTAAGGATCGATTTCTTGCAATCTAGATAACTCTTCGCGTGCAGTATCCCATTCACCTGCGTC
>JAGRDI010000205.1 GCA_020432765.1 Anaerolineales bacterium
GGCGTGTACCGCCCGCATACTGCGCGATGCCCAAATCGGTGATGATAGGCTTGTCGTTTTTGTCCAGCAGGATATTGCTCGGTTTTAGATCGCGATGCACGATGCCGGCTTGATGGGCAGCATCCAAAGCCCCCGCGATTTGACGGGTCATATCTAGTGCCGCGACGACTGACAGGCGCGTATTTTCGGCGTTCATTGCCACCAACCTGTCTTCCAAAGAGCCGCCGCTGATATACTGCATGACCAGATACGGCCGTCCATCCGCCAGACGCCCGGTGGTATAAATACGCACGATGTTGGGGTGTTCGAGTTGGGCGGTCGTTTGCCCCTCGCGCTGGAAACGCGCCACAAAAGTTTCGTCGGCCGCCAGGTGCGGCAAAATCAATTTAATGACTACCCGTCGCTGCAGCTCGACATCCTCGGCCAAATAAACATCCGCCATCCCGCCACGTGCCATATGCTTGATAATGCGATAGGGGCCAATCGTTTTCCCGATGAGTGGATCATTTGCTGGCACGTTGCGCTCCTGACTGAATTCTGTCAACAACAGATTATGGCACTAATTCGTTACTTCCTAAATTCGTTGTAGTCATTCAATTAACCGAAAATCACCTTGAATTATGCCTATTTTATGGTTCCGCAACCAGTTCGATAAAATCAGCAGCGATCCAGCCTATCTCATTATTATCTTCTCGTTTTACTGACCACCATTGCAAATCACCGCCATCTTCTGGGCCTCCGATCACATCCAATAGTGTGTTTTGTTGGACCTCAAAAACCACATTTTGATTATTACTATCAACTCGTGGTTCGCTTCGTACATTAACGAGGACTCCAGTTACGATAATCTTAGAGCCAACTGTAATTTCATCTGTCGTATCGGCCGTTTCCTCTGTAGATATTGGTCGATCCGTTGCAGTCGGAAGAATATTAGGCGTATTTGT
The DNA here is from genome assembly GCA_020432765.1 of Anaerolineales bacterium. Lineage (GTDB taxonomy): Bacteria > Chloroflexota > Anaerolineae > Promineifilales > Promineifilaceae > JAACFF01. Next base: position 945 of record JAGRDI010000205.1, read on the forward strand.
AGGCGTAGGACTAGGAGAGGGCACAGGGATGGGCGTATCAGTTTCTGTCGTAGCGGGTTGCAAGGCTGGAGCGGTTTCTGTGGCTGGCAATGTTGCCACAGGCACATTCTCATCAGGCGCACCATCCGTTCTGCTGCTGCTCCATATCCAAAAGCCCAAAATGATCAGCACTACTACCACAAGCACAGCGGCGATGATCAAAGGGAGCCTGGACGGCCGTTTGTTTGTTGACAGAGCAGGCGGCGGTGGTGGTGGCGTGTAGGCGGGTGTCATCTGTGTAGCGGCTATTGTCTCTTCTGCTGCGACCTGCATGGGTGGCGGAGCGAGTGTCGCAACCGCTTCCGGCGAGCCATACCGCACAACAACGGCCGTTATATTATCCGTTGCGCCCCCCGTCGCCGCCATTTGTACCAGCTTTTCGGCTGCGGCTTGTGGGGAGTTGTTGATCATCACGCCGCTCATCTGCCGGTCGGAAAGCACATCATACAAGCCGTCCGAACAGAGCAGCATCAAATCACCAGCTTGCAACGGAATGGGATCAGAGAGGTGGACGGTGATGTCAGTTTTGTTGCCCAATACCTGCGTGACCACATTGCGTAATTCATGATTCGCGGCCTCATCGGGTGTGAGCAAGCCGGCGTCTACCTGGCGCTGCACCCAGGAATCGTCACGGGTTAACTGGCGCAGTTGGCCTGCCCGCAGCAGATAGACGCGTGCATCTCCGACATGAGCGACTGTTAAAACGTCTTGATCGATGATGCAGGTCACGATGGTACTGCCCATTTTGCCGCCGCCGAGCTGTTGTGATTCTTCGATAACGGCCGTATTGGCTTGTAGAATCGCCTCTTGTATTGCTTCGCGGATGGGGTCTTGTGCCTGACGTAGTCGATAAAACACACTGTGGACTGTTAATGCCGCACGGTCAGCCGCTGCACGGCCGTGTTGTTGACCACCCACACCATCAGCAACTATAAATAATTCGCCTAGTTGCGTAGGAGTGGTTTCATCAGGAATCCAAAAAGCATCCTCATTGCCTGAACGTATTGGGCCTTTATCACTATGGCCTCCGAAATGCCTTTCTGAATTTTCAGACCATGGCGGTAATTGGACTGTCTTATCGGTCATCAGATTTCCTTTTCTTTTTGCTTTTTCCGGTAGATTTTAGCTAGGGACAATTATAACTTCAAGGATTGTGCGTCCCAGCTTGATTTTGGTGTTGTCTTGTAACTGGATTTGTTCCATTTTCACCCACTCTGTTGTCTTCGGTTGGAAGCATAGACAGCCATTGGTACTGTTGTGATCGTGCAGTGTGTATTGATCGTTTCGGAAGCTGACAGATGCGTGTTGGTTAGAAACGGCCGTGTCTGGCAGCATTATATCACAAGCCGTATCTCGTCCGATTGATAACCCATCCTGCAGTGAAAAGCGTTGTCCATCAAGCTGCCCGGAACGTATGACTAACCAGGCTATTGGCGGTGGTTTGGCGGCTAAAACTTCAGTCTTAGCCGCTTGGTGTGGTGGCACTGGTGGCATTTCGACTACCGTTTTCGCTGCAGAATCAACGGGTTCCCCTTCTAACAATGTAGGATGCACTTCTGATTCCATGATGGTTGGCGGGATGGGCTGCGCTTGCACCGGTTTATATGCTTCCGGCGGCGTGTCTTTGAATGTGGCTCGTTCGTCGAGTCGTTTGTTGGGCTGCGGTGGACTGGGGGAGGAATAGGGTTGTGGGGGTGGCGCGTGGATTTGGGGAGCAACGCTTGTGTTGAGCGTCGTCGCAACGGCCGTTTTGCCCGGCAGCAATAATTCCACGATAGAACCGATCACGATCAACAGTAATCCGAGTACAGTGCCCCACAATCCAGGCTGAATCGTGATCTCAAAAAACATCGTATCACTATCACTGAGCTGCAGCCAGCGCAGCAAAAAAACAAGGATGCCGCTAAGTCCGGCGATCATTGATCCCCAGGCAGCAACTTTAGCTGTTTTTTGGTTGGCAACAGCCAAAATGAAAAATCCCAATACAATCAGGGCTATGAGGGGCATGATAAATAGCAGTTGATCGCCACTCAATGTGCCGGGCGCGATCAGACCGGTTTGCCCTGCCAGATCGACTAATTTGCTGCCTAGCGCCAGGTCAAAACCCGAAAACTCGCCAATCGGCAGGCCGTTACAGCTTACACTGACCCACGGCAGAAAAAAGAGAAACAAAACCAACAAGGCCGCTGGGCCGGAAATAAATCTACCTTTCATCTACCTACCACCTCTTGTTCCTTGTTTGTCTCTGTTAATTATTGCCGTCTAAAAAAGCGCATAATGATGCTTATTACGCTATACTTATAGTAGTGGCCAGAGCAATACACTGGCTGATTATACCACGCCCGGCAAAAATTGGGCTTGTCTAAATCTATTTTAAAGTTTATTCATTGATAAAATTTAAGTTATATCCTGCAAACTGTACCTAAAGCGAAGCTTGGTTCTTTCAATACAAATTTAAATCCACAACGCATGGCAGAGGTGGATCGGGCGATTTTGTTTGCTTTGAGTGTAGATTAACCATTTCTGACCTATAAAATGCCTTTTTTGCGTAGGCGTGCCAGTTCGGCCGTATCCAGGTTCAATTCACTGGTTAAGATTGCGTCTGTATCGGCGCCTAAAAGTGGTGGGGCGCTGCGGATAGTGGCAGGTGTGGCCGATAATTTGGCGACAGGGCCGAGCAGTTCAATCGTGCCGGCTGTGGGGTGCTCAATGGTTTGTACCATCTCCCGTGCTTGGGCTTGTGGATCATTTAAGGCATTGGGGATGTCGTTGATGGGGCCGGCAGGGATGTTGTTTTCCCGGCAGATTTGCAGCCACACGGATGTTTCTTTCTCCTTGAACATTTCCTCCAACTGCTGAACCAACCCTTCTCGATGTGTTACACGTCCTTTGTTGGTTTGAAAACGGCCGTCTTGCCACAAATCCGCTCTACTGCCTGCCATACACAAACGTTTGAACTGCCCATCTGTGCCTACACCAATGGCTATAAAACCATCTTTTGTGGCGAATGTCTGGTAAGGCACAATATTTGCGTGAGCATTTCCATATCGCTGTGGTGTATTGCCAGTGGCAAAATAGTTATGGGCTACATTGGCCAGCCAGGCTAACTGCGTATCGAATAAGGCCACATCAATATATTGACCTAGCCCACTTTTTTCACGCGCATGTAGGGCAGTTAAAATAGCGTTGGCTGCAAACAAGCCGGCTGTGATGTCGACAATCGCTACGCCAACTTTCTGTGGCTCCCCATCCGCCGGGCCGGTGATCGACATGATGCCTCCTTGTGCCTGGATGATGGAATCGTAACCCGGCAAATCCCGTGCCGGACCAGTTTGCCCGTAGCCACTAATCGAGCAATAGATTATTCTTGGATTTAGCTGTTTGAGTGTATCGTAGTCGATGTCTAATTTCTTGGTTGTACCAACTTTGAAGTTTTCGATGAGGACATCAGCAGTGGTGATGAGTTTGTATAGGATGGAACGGCCGTCGTCAGATTTCAGATTTAGCGTCAAACTGCGCTTATTGCGATTGGTCGCTAAAAAGTAAGCACTTTGATCCCCCACCCAGGGCGGTCCCCAACTGCGTGTGCCGTCTCCTGCGCCTGGCTGTTCAACCTTAATTACATCCGCCCCAAAATCAGCCAGCAGCTGTGTACAGTAAGGTCCCGCCAACACGCGCGATAAATCAATCACTCGAATATTAGCCAATGCGCCATTCATATCTGTGTACCCTTAGAAAAGGAGTACGGAGTTACACAAAGGATTGAAGGAGTTGCACGGAGATTTTGGGGGATTTTTCTCCTTTTTCTCCGTGCACCGGTGTGTCTTCTCTGCGCAGCTCCGTGTAACTGTTTTTTTACTCTTCTTGCCAGGTATCAGGATCATAGGCAGGCAATGTGCGCGGCAGTGCTTTGTCTTTACGTGTGCCGATGGCATAAGCTGCCTGCATCAACGTATGGATTTGGGATGTGCCTTCATAGATGACTGCGCTCTTGGTATTACGCAGATGACGTTCGACAATATATTCGTCAGAATAACCGTATGCGCCATGAATTTGTACGGCATCATCGGCGGCGCGCCGGGCAGCATCGGTGCAATACCATTTGGCCATACTGGTCTCGCGAGTGTTGCGTACCCCCTGGTTTTTCAACCAACCCGCCTTACGCACCAACAACTCGCCGACGTCGATGCTTTGCTGCATGTTGGCGATCATTTGCTGTACAAGCTGGTATTCAAGGATAGATTTGCCAAAAGTTTGACGTTCTTTGCCATAGCGAAGCGATGCTTCCAGACAGGCTTTGATCACACCAACGGCACCAGCGGCGACACCATAACGTGCATTATCCAGTGCGCTCATCGCGATTTTGAACCCTTGACCTTCTTCGCCTAAACGATGACTAACTGGCACTCGCACATCTTGCATGGCAATCCAGCCAGTATTGCTGGCATGCACGCCCATCTTGCCTTCGATTGATCCGGTTGTAAGTCCTTTCCAACCGCGTTCCAAAATAAATGCGCTGATGCCACGACCGCCCTTAGACGGATCGGTTTTGGCAAAAACAAGGAAACGATTGGCTACATCTGACAGCGTAATCCACATTTTTTCGCCATTGAGGATGTAATCGGCGCCATCTTTGCGGGCTGTGCTGGCAAGTGCGGCAACATCTGAGCCGGCGCCCGGTTCTGTGAGGCCAAAGCAAGCGATATTTTCGCCGTTTGCTAATGGTGGTAAAAACTCATCTTTTTGTTTGTCGGTTCCCCATTGGAAGATGGGTAAGGCATGTAAGCCAAGATGGACGGCGATGGTTTCGCGCACTGAGGAGTCACCATACTCTAATCCTTCTGAGATGATGCCCAGTGAAATATAATCCATACCTGCGCCACCATAACGTGCTGGCAGACAGATGCCCAAAAAACCGAGTTCAGCTAATTTAGGCAGCAGTTCGGTGGGATAAGTGTGGTTGCGATCATGTTCTTGGATGATGGGCAGAATTTCTTTGCGTGCGAAATCGTAGACCATCTTTTCTACCATTTTGTGTTCTTCAGACAAATTAAAGTCCATTTTTACGCTCCGTGGGTTATTGGGAAATATACTGCAGAGGACGCGGAGGAAGCAGAGAAAGAAAGTTTGACTGTGTCCCCACCTGTCGTCATCTGTGAATTGAATTGATACTGTATCAGGCACGGCCGTTTCTGCCAACTGATTTATTTGCTACAATGAGGGTATGAGAATACATTCGAAAACTCCTTTAATTATTGGATTTGTTGCCGATTTGATGTTTAGCAGTCGAATAGAAATGGTCGCGCAGCACCTTGCGTATCGCGTAATTTGGGTGGGAAGTATTTCTGAGTTGGGCAGGGAGGAACTGGCCTTAAGTGAAGGGGCAACGGCCGTGTCTGCTTCTGGTCAAAGTAATCCCGGTGAACAACTGCACGGTATCGAAGGGATACTCTTCGAAAAGATGACAAGTTGGCAGCCTGCCTTACTTATATTTGATTTAGCCAACGAGACCATTCCCTGGCAGCGATGGATACCTTTGTTGAAATCATCGCCTGCCACGCGCCGTTTGCCGATTGTCGCCTATGGGCCACATGTCGACAGCGAGCGTCTACAATTGGCCATAGACGGCGGTGCAGATAGCGTCATGCCGCGTTCGCGTTTTTCGGCCAAGATGCTGCAAGTTATCCAGAATTATGTTTTTATACCCGATGAAGATGCGTTGATTGGTTTTTGTGCTGAACCCTTGCCAAAACTGGTCAAATGCGGCATCGATCTATTTAATCAAGGTGAATATTACAAATGTCACGATGATTTAGAGGAAGCGTGGCGGCAAGACCAAACGCCAGGACGCGATTTATACCGGGCTATTTTGCAAGTTGGTATTGCTTATTACCAAATTGAACGTGGTAATTTTCGGGGTGCTGTCAAGATGTTATTGCGTGTACGCCAATGGTTGGTACCTTTGCCGGCTATTTGTCGCGGTGTAGATGTGGCCAGGTTAAAGGCGGATGCAACGGCCGTTTACAATACATTAACCCGACTTGGCCCAGACCAAATTGCAGATTTTGACCGTACTCTATTCAAGCCCATCATAATTATAGGTAAATAATTTGGGTGTGTGTCAAATGATTTGCGCCATACCCAATCCATTTTAGTCACGGATTCACATAGATGTACACAGATTTTTTAACCGTGGCTATCTGTACTCATTTGTGGCAGAAACACAAATCAGTTACTCTTATCACGCATACGACGAATCCATTTTTCGATTTCTACTGCGAAGAAAACAACTAAGCTGGCAAGCAGCGCTATGATCAGATCGCGTGGTGTTAACGCTTTTGTACCAAAGAATTGTTGTAAAATGGGGACATAAATTAATGCCAATTGCAAAAAGAAAGTCAAACTGACAGCAATTACCATCAGTCGGTTTGAGAAGAATCCGATCTTGAATGCAGATTCTTTATTTGAACGCAGGGCTGAAGCGTTGCCCATTTGGGCCAGTGTAAGAGTCGTGAAAACCATCGTTTGCCATACGCCGTTCGGGTTCATTGACCAATAAATAAAACCGACACCCAATGAAACAAGTCCCATCAACCCGCCAATCCAGAGAATGCGGGACCCTAAACCGCGACTAAAAATGCTTTCCTTGGGATCCCAAGGCGGCCGTTGCATAATGCCTTCTTCGGAGTCTTCAACAGCGAGTGCCAGACCGGGTAATCCATCAGTCACCAGGTTGATCCACAAGATTTGTACAGCTATCAACGGCAGCGGCATACCCAGGAACGGTGCTGTCAACATGACAAACAACTCACCGATATTGCTGGAAAGGGTATATAAAATAAATTTTCGAATATTGTCGAATATGGTACGTCCTTCCTCAACGGAAGAGACGATTGTAGCAAAATTGTCATCCAATAGCACCATGTCGGCTGCTTCTTTGGATACATCCGTGCCAGTAATGCCCATCGCCACACCAATATCAGCTTTTTTGAGGGCAGGTGCATCGTTGACGCCATCACCCGTCATGGCTACGATCTGGCCTTTGTTTTGCAACGCTTCTACAATGGTCAATTTATGTTCAGGTGATACACGTGCAAAGACAGAGACGTCATCGACTTTTGCTTCTAGTTCAGCTACCGACATATGGGTTAAGTCGTGGCCGGTTAGAAGATTATTGTTATCAGTGATCTTGAGATTGTGGGCGATGTTGAGGGCAGTCAAGGGGTGGTCGCCAGTGATCATAATTGGCCGTATGCCCGCCATGCGGGCTTGCGCGACGGAGTGGCGCACCTCAGGACGGGGTGGATCGATCATACTCACCAGTCCAACGATGATCAGGTTGTTTTCAACAGTTGTTGCATTGATTTTTTCCGGCAGTTCTTCAAAACCCTTAAAAGCAACCCCTAAAACACGTTGGCCTTGTTTCGCTTTGCGTGCATTGGCCGCATTGACTCGCGCCGTCATTTCTGTATCCAACGGCACAATCTCAGTTCCATTCCAGATGCGGTCGCTTACCTCCATTAAACTGTCAACCCCACCCTTACAAAATGCGACAAAAGGCACATCACGCCAGGCCTCTTCCAGATTATCTTTGTTGACATTGGTGCGATGGATTGTGGTCATGCGCTTGCGTTCAGATGTGAATGGAACTTCGTCAACACGCGGCAGTTCTGCTTCCAGTTCTTTTTTTGTATAACCAAATTCTTGAGCGGCCATGATGAGTGCTCCCTCAGTGGGATCACCTAATATTCGCTCAACACCATTTACATCTTTTTCAAGAATCGCATCATTACACAAGGCACCTGCTTTTATTAAAAGGCTTAAGGTGCGTTCTTGTGGTGGTTTTCTGGCGTCCAGGTCTGCATCAAATACAGAACCTTTGCTGCTGAGTACCGTTTCGATGGCTTGAGAACGGCCGACCACATCGAGCAATTTAACCGTCATACGGTTTTGGGTGAGGGTGCCGGTTTTATCGGAACAGATAACTGTGACAGAGCCTAAGGTTTCAACTGCTGGTAAGCGCCGGATAAGGGCGTGGCGTTTGAGTAAACGTTGTGAGCCCAGCGCCAGGGTGATGGCGACTACAGCCGGTAATCCTTCGGGAACGGCCGCAACTGCCATGCTAATACCAATCAGGAACAAGTCGGCTAAATTTTCACCGCGCAGCAAGCCCAAAACTATCACGAGCGCGATAATGAACAAGGCGGCAACTGCCAAAACCTTTCCAAGTCCATCTAGCCGCTTTTGTAAAGGGGTTTGTTCATTTTTTACGCCCTGGATAAGGTCCGCAATTTTGCCTAACTCAGTACGCATCCCCGTTTCAGTGATGATTATTTGGCCACGACCGTAGGTGACTGTTGTGCCCATAAAGACCATATTGTGACGGTCTCCAATTGCCGTGCCTGTACCTGCTTCTAATCGGGCTATATCTTTTTCAACGGCGACTGACTCTCCGGTGAGGGCAGATTCTTCAACTTTTAGATTCGCATTTTTAACGATACGGCCGTCTGCGGGAACTAAACTGCCTGTTTCCAACTTAACCACATCACCCGGTACCAATTCAAGTGCCGAAATCTCTTCGGTGCGTTTGTTGCGGCGTACCTGGACAGTTGGTACTGCTAATTTTTTTAAGGCCGCAACAGCTTGTTCTGCACGATATTCCTGAGAAAAGCCAATGACCGCATTTAAAACCACAATTGCCATAATGATAATCGCATCTTCATGTTCTCCGAGGAGAAATGAGACGACTGCAGCGATGATCAAAATGACGACCATAAGCTCTTTAAGTTGGTCCCATAACATTAGCCAGGGGCTTTTTCCACCTTTGTCAACAAGTTCGTTTAAGCCATATTTTTCAAGCCGGCGTGTCGCTTCTGCATCGGACAAGCCGGTTTCGAGGTTTGTTTGCAGCTCATCAATTACCTGATCAGCTTCAAGATAGTACCAATTGCTCATGGGTGTAGCCCTTTTTAATATCGAGTGGATTATTATTCAATCGTGGAGCGCCGCAGCGCAAATCGTCGGTTTGATGATTCCGAAATTGTAATAAAGCAATTTCTGTTGTTGAATCTCATAGAGTTTAGCACATTTTTATGTTTGAAAGGAATGTCAGGTTTCACCTGAATATGCACAGAACGGCTTACATTCAGTATAATGGATAAAAAATGGAGACTCAAACTAACTATGACCACAGTTTATATTCCTAAACGTGCGATGTTTATTTTTGCGCACCCTGATGACATTGAATTTGGCGTTGCCGGTACGGCCGCATTATGGGCAAAAAATGGCAGCGAGATCACCTATGTTGTCATTACTGATGGTAATGTCGGTAGTCATGAAGATGGCATGACATCGGAAAAACTGGCTGAGATTCGCCGTGCCGAACAAACGGCCGCTGCAAAGGTCGCGGGTGTCAACGACTGTATCTATCTTGGATACCATGACGGTTTTTTGCAGCCAACCCTTGAACTCCGTAAAGAGCTTGTGCGGTTGATTCGCAAATTTAAGCCAGATGCAGTCGTTTGTGGCGATCCAACAAATTATTTCCCTGCGGATAACTACATCAATCATCCTGACCATCGTGCTGCCGGACAGGCGGCGTTGGATGCAGTTTTTCCGGCTGCTGAAATGACTCTGCTTTATCCTGATTTAGCTGCTGAAGGGTTGGTTGGGCATAAAGTCTCATATGTTTTTGTTTCCTTCTCAAGTCAGCCTGATTACTATGTTGATATTAGTGATACAATTGACATAAAGATAAGTGCATTGCTTGAACATGCCAGCCAGCTCGGTGAGTGGAATCCGGCTGATATGATACGACAATGGAGTTCAGGGACCGGAAAGAAGGTTGGCTTTGATTACGCCGAAGCTTTCCGGCGCATTACGCTGAAAACGCCTGAAACCGTTCTTGAATAGGATAGTCCATGAAAACCGGTAGTAAATACGGGCCACTATTTGAATATTTGCGTAACAATCTTGCAGAAGAGGTTACGTTGAGTTTTTTACAGATTGAGGAGATTTTGCAACGGCCGCTGCCTGCCTCAGCACGCTCACAATCAGTATGGTGGAGTAACCGGCGCAGTGGTTTGCAAGCAGCCGCCTGGATGGATGCTGGCTTTCGAGTTATGGCGATAGATTTAAATGACGAAAAAATAACCTGGCGCAAAACTAAAGTTGCCTATCAAGTTAAGCGTGATGGCGATGTGGTATTGTGGGATGGTGAACTGATTCATGGTTTGCGCCAGCATATGGGTATGTCACAAGCCGAATTTGCCCAAGAATTAGGTGTGCGTCAACCCACCATCAGCGAATGGGAAAATGGCGTCTATTTGCCCAAACGCTCGACCTCGAAATATTTGACACTTATCGCTGAGCGTGCGGACTTTCAATATGAATGATAGTTGAAATTACCTCTGGCAGCAGCTACACGGAGGCTTTGGGAGATTTTTTGATATTTTCCTCCTTTTTTCGTGTAACTCCGTTTGTTTCCCATATTCCTGCCCTTACCCGATTAATTGTAACCCTTTTTTTGCCATTTTCTTGACTTTGTATACGGAAGCAAATACAATACTGATGCGTTAGCGTATTATTAGTCAGAAAAAGTGAAATTAGGAGGCAAACGACACATGGGCATTTATCTTTTAGAAACGGTAGTGCAGAAATGGGAACAGGGCAATTTGACACCCGAACAAGCGATTGGACAAATCTTGTTACATTTGCAGGCAGTCAACGGCCGTATTAACAATTTAGAACGTAGGGAGCAACGGCCGTTGGTCAACCAAAGCGAAAAGGAATCAACGGATAAAAGTGAAAAGTGACAGATGAGTAAAGTTGTATGGTTGATAGCGTGCAACTTTACCTGCCTGCCATTTCATAAAAGGCAATTTGTTATTTCTGGCAACCTTAGCGTACAATTGACCGCGAAGGTTAGCATTAATGGAAAACGTCTGGTTACAAATTACCGAGCAGGAAACTGAGCGTCAACTAGATACCCACCTGGAGGATGCTCTAGAGCCATCGTGTCGTGTTCTTATTCACAATGATAACGTGACACCCTATGATTTTGTTATCCTGATTCTGCAGCGAATATTCAAACTTGAACTTATCGACGCAGAACAAGTGACCTTGATCGCGCATACAAGCGGCATGGCATATGTGACAACCTTACCGTGTCCTGAAGCCAAACGCCGTGTAGGCAAAGCCCATTTTGCTGCCAGCCTGGAAGGGTTCCCACTCACCTTTTCTATTGAACCGGAATAACAAGCTCTCAGCATTTCAGCTGGTCAGCTAGTCAGCAAATGGCTGAATTGCTGAAACGCTGATTAGCTGACTGCTTACCAAATCAAGGAGCTTTAAAGAATGTCTGATTTGTATCCAGCCGGCCCATTGGGGCAGGCGATCATTGAGCGTGATCAGGCCTCACTCTCACCCTCGTTTACTCGTGAATACCCATTGGTTGTAGATCATGCCCAAGGGTCTGAAATTTGGGATGTCGACGGCCGTCGTTATGTTGATTTTATGGCCGGCATTGCCGTGATGAATGTGGGTCATCGTCATCCAGCCGTTGCAGAAGCCGTCAAAAAACAAATTGAAAAGTTCTGGCATGTCTGCCTCTCTGATTTTTATTATCCGGAAGCGGTCGATTTAGCCGAAAAACTGCAAGAAATCGCGCCGATGGATGATACCCTGGTTTATTTTGGTAATTCTGGCGCGGAGGCGGTCGAAGCGGCAATCAAGTTGGCTATGTATAAAACGGGCCGCAAACAGTTTATTGGTTTTTTGGGTAGTTTCCACGGCCGTACCCTCGGCGCTTTGTCTTTCACGGGCAGCAAATATGTGCAGCGTTCACATTATCCGTCGGCTTTACAGGTGTATCACATCCCCTATCCTAATCCATACCGGCCTATATTGCATGTGAGTAATGGCCGTTCTTATGGGGACGTCGTCATTGATTATTTGGAAAATGAGGTTTTTAAAACGCTGGCAGACCCAACTGATTTAGCTGGTATTCTTGTTGAACCGATTCAAGGAGAAGGTGGTTATGTCGTGCCTGCGCCCAATTTCTTCCCACGCTTGCGTGAAATATGTGATCGTTATGGCATTATGTTGATCGCCGATGAAATTCAAACTGGGATCGGCCGTACCGGCAAATGGTGGGGTATTCAACATGAAGGCGTTGAGCCTGATATCGTTGCTTTTGCCAAAGGCGTGGGCAGTGGTATGCCTATTGGTGGCATTATAGCGCGGCGTGACGTGATGAATTGGAAACCAGGTTCCCATGGCAGCACCTATGGTGGTAATCCGGTAGCCACAGCCTCTGCATTGGCCACGTTGCAGGTCATTGAACGTGAAGGTTTGATGCAGCAAGCCCAAGAAACAGGCAGCTATATCATGGATGCATTGCAAGAAATTCAGACACGCCATAAAAATATCGGCTCAGTACGTGGGCGTGGTTTGATGATTGGGATTGAATTTGTAAAAGATCGCCAGACCAAAGAACGCTTTCCAGAAATGCGCAATGCTGTCATTCAGAAAGCATTTACTAATGGTTTATTGCTTTTACCATGTGGCCGTAATACGTTGCGTATGACACCAGCCTTAAACACCTCGCGCACGTTGGTGGATGAAGGGCTGCAAATATTTATGGAATCAATTGCAGCTGCAGAATTGGAAATGATCTAATTGAAAGGGTTTCTACCACAGAGATATTGAGTAAAATGATAACTGGAGTCTGGCGAATTCTAGACATGTCAGGTTTCTACCACGAGCAGCGTGTGAACAAATTGATTATAAAACCTGACATGTCTCCTCTGGTAAAATAAAAACGCCGGTGTCCAGACGATTAGATTTTTGTGTTCTCTGTGGTGCATATTTTTAATCTTAAATAATACGAAATACGAAATGGAAGATATTTTGAAGAATAAAATTGCAGTGCTTAAGGAAAGATTGACAGGTGGTGTGGCTCCAGCGATGGCGACGCCTTTATTACCCGATAGTTATCATGTGAATACGGCCGTTATTCCCAAACTGGTCGATTTTCTAATTGATCGGGACGTTAAAGGAGTTTTTGTCGGTGGCACAACTGGCGAGGGTCCTTTTTTGGATGTAGAAGCGCGGCAACAATTGGCAGAAGCCACTGTTTCGGCCGTGAACGGCCGTGTCGTCACAATTTTACATATCGGCGGCATGCGCACAGAAACGGCCGTTGTCCTCGCACAACATGCTGCGACTTTGGGTGTTGATGCCATTGCCGCTGTTACACCATTTTACTATGGCATGCATGATGCCGGCTTGGCTGCATATTATCATGCAGTTGCGGCTGCTGCGCCGGAAATCCCATTGTTCTTGTATGATATCCCGCATATGGCTGTGAATGGCATTAGCCCCGCATTGGCCACACGTTTGAGTGCAGAAATTCCGAGTTTGGCTGGCATAAAATGCAGCAACCAATCGGTGCAAGCTGTGCGACGTTTGTTAGATGCCCTGCCATCGGAAAAGTTTGTGTTGATTGGCAACGAAACGGCTGCATTAGGCGCGCTTGCCTTGGGTTGTGTGGGGATGGTGAGTGGGCTGAGTACGGCCGTTCCTGAACCCTTTGTCGGCCTGGCAAAAGCATTTGCGGCTGGTGACATAATAGAAGCGCGTCGGCAACAACTCGTCATCAATCAACTTTTGACTCATATGCCGCCTGGAGCACGCATAGGCGGGATCAAGGCGATATTGGGTTCGCGTGGTGTGGCTGTGGGAACGGCCGTGCCAACCTTACCCATGCCTGCTGTTTCACCTTGGCCAGCAATGCAAGATTTAATTGTCTAAAAAAACTTTTCGCTACGGATTAGCGCGGACTCCACGGATGAATCTGTGCTAATTCGTGTGAGTCCGCAGCAAAAAATGAAATTGCTTTTATTTGATATTGATGGCACCCTAATTCGCAGCAATCGTGCTGGGCGTTTGGCAATGCAGGCTGCACTGGAGGAATTATACGGTACGGCGGGACCATTGGATACATACAGCATGGGTGGCAAAACAGATGCACGCATTATCACTGATTTACTCACAGTGGTTGGCATTCCACCTGCAAAGATTGAAGCACAACTGCCACTTGTCTATGATTGTATGGCCGGAAAAGCAGCAGAAATTTACCCCAACAAGGAGATAATGACGTGTGCCGGTGTCCCAGAACTGTTGGCTGCACTGCACTTGCGACAAGATGTCATGTTAGGTCTACTAACTGGCAATGCGCGGCCAACTGCATCACTCAAATTAATGGCTGCAGATATTAATTTCAAACAATTCCGTGTAGGTGCATATGGGTCTGAAGCTTTGGATCGCAACGTGCTGCCGGCAATTGCTATGCAACGCGCTAATGTTTTGGTTAGTACATCATCTAATCGCGCATTGGCCAATAGCGTATTGGCGGGAGAACGATTTACAGGGGATAATACAGTTATTATCGGGGATACGCCGGCTGATATTCTTTGTGCACGTGCCGGTAAAGCAGCGGCCGTTGCGGTGGCAACTGGTTGGCATGCGGCTCAAACTCTGGCAAAATATAGCCCAGATTTTTTATTCGAGAACTTGGCAGATACAAAAAGCGTTCTTTCCGCTTTACTTGGGGATGTTTGAAATGACCAAAGAGAAAAAAGAGTTGGCCGGTGTCAAACTTTTTAATCAGAAACCCACGTTGTTAAAACAAGAAGAGTTATACAAATGGGTGATCTGGCAATTTCCTAAACAGCGTGAAGGAGGTCTTTGTGGTGCCGTGCATCCGCCAATTGCTGAATTTGGCTGGCTGCCAGCTATTATTCTTGTTGACAAGAAGCGGGTGCGAGTTTATGGACATATTGATGAACCCTTTTCTTTGCCGGAAACGGCCGTGGAGTATTTTAACAAAAGTGGCTGAACAAGTTCCCTCGTTCAACCACTAATCGAATTTAGATAACTGTTCCATCTGGGATGATCGCATTTTTGGGAATAATAATTAAACCATCGCGTGCGACCCAATTTTCCTCCTCGTTATCTTCCCGATCTGGAATTGAGCGAATAGTTACATTTGCCCCAATACGCGCATTTTTATCGATAATCGCTGCTTTGATGACTGAATTTGAACCAATTCCAATGTCCGGAATGCCAGCTTCCCGATTTTGCTGACGATCTTGATCCGTTTCAAGATAATCTGCACCCATGATGATCGACTTTTGGATATTTGCTTCGGCACCGATGATACTGCGTACCCCAACAACGGAGTCGTTAACAGTGGCACTGTTGATGATGCAGCCATCGGCAAGCATTACATTATGTAAACGAGCGTTGTGTATAAGTGAACCCGGTAGAAAGCGTGCGTGTGTATAAATAGGGAGGGAAGCATCATAAAAATCAAATGGCGGGTCTTCTGATGCCATATCCAAATTTACTTTGTAAAAACGTTGAATGGTACCAATGTCTTCCCAGTAACCGCTAAATTCGTACCCAAATACACGCTGATCGGCACGAATCGCGTTGGGAATTAGATCGCGGCCAAAATCATCCCCATGCGTGGCAAGTGCATCAAATAACGTTTCAGAATTAAATACATAAATACCCATTGAGGCCATATACGGCTTTTCTGGGTTACTGCCACTTTCGAAATCTGCCAATATAGATTCATCGCTGGTTTTTTCAATGAAGCTAGTGATTTGTCCATCTTCCCCTAATTTCAAGATACCTAAGCCTGAGACAACGTCACGTCCGACAGGCTGTACAGCGACCGTGATCGCGGCATTAGATTGAATGTGATAGTCTACAAATTTGCGATAATTCATGCGATATAAATGATCACCAGCTAGAATGAGCACATACTTCGTGCCTGCTTGTCGGATTTCGACGATCTGTTTGCGTACGGCATCGGCCGTTCCCTGGTACCAGTCACGGCTATTAATTGTTTGTTCAGCTGCTAGAATCTGAACCCAGCCAGATGTAAAAACATCGCGATGGTATGTATTCCAAATATGGCGGTGGAGAGACGCGGAATTGAATTGGGTAAGGATAGCAATCTTTTCAATGCCAGCATGCAGGCAGTTGCTCATTGGAATATCGATGAGCCGATATTTACCGGCCAAAGGTACGGCTGGTTTTGAACGTTCACTGGTTAATGGATAAAGGCGTGTCCCCTGACCACCACCAAGGATTAAACCTAAAACGTCTTTCATACTCATGAGTTTTCCCCTTTTTCGAAGTTCAACTTCATTTTTGATATTGTTATTAATAAATTTGCAAGGCTCCGGCGCTTACTTTTTGCTTTGACTATTATAATACCTCTCAACGGATGTTTTTGCCATTGGCAGTTTATTTGTGCCCATGTTATCATCTGCCGCGTTTGAAATCGAAATGAATCTACCACAAAGAGTGTCGTTACTAGAATATGACTTCGTGTGCTTTGAGGCTTTGTGGTGAAAACGGATATATTAAATGAGTCGAGTAATAAATACTGATAGTCCCACCAAACGACGTAACCGCAGTCGGCGCACAATTGCCGAACTGCTGCGACGTTTGAGCATGAAGGCCACTATTGATAACGATGCTAAAGATATGGCAGCCACGATTGTATATGCACTGCGTGAGATTGAGGATGGCATCGAGCAAACGGTAAGCGCATGGGAGAAACGCGACTATTGGATGAAAGCGGAACGTTTTAGTCGTGATTGGGATTGGGTTCAGGAAACGGCCGTGAATTTTGAAGATGTTTTGCGTCATGAAGCGTGGGATTTGTTGCCGGAATTGTTAGCTGATTTATTTCCGCGTTTCGCCGATATTCAAATTAAATCCATGACACGTAAACCAGACACCTGGCAGGGTGCTTACGTTCTTTTGATGGCAGAACCGCCAACGGAATTGCCCTGGTGATTTGATGTGTAGGCGAACGGGTTGGATCTATTTTGCTGTGTGTGTGTGCGCATTTTGGAGTTTGATCAGTTGTACATCTGCTTTGCCCGGCACAGGCGGACAATCTGTATTTCCGCCTACAAGTACAACGCCGCAAGTTGTATCAAACGGGCAATCACAAACCCAGGTACTTACAGAAATACCTCTTCCTACCGCTGCACCGGACTTAAAGGAAATCAACCAATTATTCCCCTTTTTATTTCCAACTCAAACTGCAACAGCAACGGCCGTTCCTACTCTCATCCCACTACCTTCTGCAACCCCCAAACGTTGTGCCACTCCTGGCCAAATGGTGACTGGTGCGATTGACAGCACGAATCCATATGCAGGCAGCATCGCTTATCGTGTTTACTTGCCACCTTGCTATGGTGCAGACGGCCGTTTCTATCCTACACTCTACATGCTGCCCGGCAACATTCATACCGACGCGATTTGGGATGAGCTTGGTATGGACGAAACGGCCGAAGCTGCTATTCTCAACAACACGATGCCCCCATTTATAATTGTGATGGTTTCTGGCGGCTGGTTAGCTGATAACACTTCTGGCGGTGTTGGTTCTTACGAACAATTTTTTATGGAAGAACTAATCCCGGCCATTGAAAAGGCCTATTGTGCCTGGCCGGATAGGAGCGGTAGGGCGTTGGGTGGCATGTCACGTGGCGGATATTGGGCTTTGGAACTTGCCTTCCAATATCCTGACCAATTTGGCAGTGTTGGCGGGCATAGCGCCTCACTCTATGATTTTTACGCTGGACCCGAAATAAATCCGCAATTCACTGGTGTGAATAATGCGTTAGGTGATTTGCGAATCTATTTTGATATTGGTGAAAATGATGGTTACATGCCTAACATCCGCAGATTACATGAAGAAATGAGTGCGGCGGGCGTTGCGCATGAATGGGTCGTCAACGCTGGTTACCACGAAGATGCGTATTGGCGTGCACATACACCTGAATACCTGGCCTGGTATACAGCCCCATGGTCACGCGACCGCAATACGTATCCGCTTTGTGAGCAATGAATTCGATTTTGAAAAGTAAACAAAGCCTGGGGTTATTCCTATTGGTTTGTGGCATTATGTTATTTACAAGCTGCACAAATGCCAATGTAGAATTGGCAAAGAGTGGCATCGCAGCCGCGACGACGGCAACTTTTATGCCACAGTTATCACTTTCTGCAACCTTGACACCAGTCCCACTTAGCCCCACTCCACTCGATATCACTTTGACACCCCTTTTCGACTTTGTTTTTCCGACGGCAACTGCAACACCTACCGTCATGCCCACATTAACCTCGACACCTTTACCGCCCTGCACAGAGCCTGGCCACCTAACTGATGGAGTCGTGACATCTACATTGACCAAGGGGGGTGACATGGCTTATCGAATTTATTTGCCACCATGTTATGGGCGTGACGGCCGTAGTTATCCCACACTCTACATGATCGCTGGCAACAATCAAGCTGCCGGTATTTGGGATTATTTGGGTTTGGATGAAGCCGCCGAGGAAGCGGTGTTGAAAGGGGAGATTCCACCTTATATTATTGTCATGGTTTCCAGCGGGTTACTGGCACTTACAACCAATGGTGGTCCAGGTTCCTATGAACAATTTTTTATGGATGAGCTAATCCCCACGATTGAAGCTGATTATTGCGCCTGGCCTGATTCTACCGGTCGTGCGTTGGGTGGACTTTCGCGTGGCGGGTATTGGTCGTTGGAGATCGCCTTCCGTCATCCGGAGGAATTTGCCGGTGTTGGCGGACATAGTTCCTCATTATATGATTATTCGGCTGAACCAGATGTCAATCCGCAATTTACTGGAGTGAACAATGAGTTGGGTGAGTTGCGTGTTTACATGGACATCGGCGAACAAGATATTGGCATTTATAACACACGCAAGCTGCATGAGGATATGGAGACGGCCGGTGTTGCACATGAGTGGGTTCTCAATCCAGGTTTACATGATCATCCCTATTGGCGTACCCATGTAAGCGATTACGTCGCCTGGTATGGCAGCCTTTGGTCGCATGATCGCGGTGCTTATCCACTATGCGATAAACCGGCGCCTGATGATTTCCAAAAGTAAAAAAGGCCACTAATTTTTCTGCGACCCTCCGTGTACCGCTTGTCACCTGAATGGTTACAAAATTAATTGCGCTTATCTGTTCGCTTGCTGTACCAAATCAAAACTACAAAAATCAACGCATACACCCCAATCCATAAAAGCAGTTTTGCTAGTTGTGATGGCACAAGTATGGCAATTAGACCGAATACGGCCGTTACCACATAATATCCCACCACAATTGTGCGCGTAGGCACGCCTTGATCCGCCAGCCGAAAATGCAAATGTCCCCGATCCCCAACCAATGGGTTTTGGCCACGGCGCACACGCGAAATAATTTGCCAGGCTACATCAATAATGGGTACAGCCAAAACCAACAATGCTGTCGATAATTTTGCAGGTGACAATATCGACAATGTCGCCATTTGGTAGCCAATCATATAAGCGCCTGCGGAACCAAGGAAAATACGAGCTGGGGCAAAGTTAAAAGGTAAAAAACCAAGCAGCGCAGCGGCTAAAACGAGGGGGAATAGGGCAACGGCCGTTTGTCCCAAGCGGTAACTGTGCCAGGCAAACAACAATGCTGCAATCAAGGCCACGCCTGCTGCTAAGCCGTCCAGGCCATCCAGCCAGTTGATCGCGTTGATCATGCCTACGACCCAAAATAGTGTAAATAGAAGCGCCAAGGGCCGCCACAGCCAGACCAGATTACCATCAAGTGTCATAAACCAGGCGAAGGGAGGCATTGTCCAAAGTGCCACTGCTCCGGCCGGTGTTGTAAAAACTTCGATGAAAATGATGTGGCTCATGGCAATGACTGCCGCCACAATTTGAATGCCAAACTGCATCCAGGGCTTCAAATCATACCAATCATCTAGTAACCCACCAAACACAATCACAAGCGTTCCCATCACAACGCCGCGCAATCGGATGATGTCATTGGTTTGGTCGGGTGGCAGCAGCCAATAGATTAACCCAATGCCGACCAGCCATGCCAAAACTAAAGCCAATCCCCCTAATTTTGGCATCGCTTCCGCATGTTTGCGGCGTCCGCCCGGTGCCGCCACCACACCCCAGCGTAAAGATAGCCGCCGGGCCAGCGGTGTGATCAACAATCCACTCAAAAATGTGACGGCAAAAACCAGATAAAAGGGCATAGATCAATAAAAAAGACTTTGACACGGATAAAAAGAAACACGAATGAAAATAGTTCCTTATCCGTGTTTTACAATTTCACAGCTTTATTACGCGGTTCCGAATTGGCGGTCACCGGCATCGCCAAGACCGGGCACGATATACCCAATGTCGTTGAGACTATCATCAATTTTTGCAACATGAATGGCGACATCTGGATGGGCACTGTGTAAGGTTTCGACGCCTTCAGGTGCCGCCAAAATACCTACAAATTTGATGCGTTCTGCGCCCCATTTTTTAAGGATGTCTATTGTCGCAACGGCCGAACCCCCAGTTGCCAGCATCGGATCCAAAACCAGACAAACCTCAACCGTTGGGCTGGTGGGTAGTTTGTTGTAATAAGAGACTGGTTTTAAGGTGCGTTCGTCGCGATAAAGCCCGATATGCCAGACTTCTGAACTGGGCATCATTTCCCAAATCCCCTCGACCATACCCAAACCCGCACGCAAAACCGGAATAAGACCGATTTTATCGACTAATTCTTTACCATTGGCAGCACCCATGGGTGTTTCCACCATAACATCCTTTAGACCTAAATCAGATGTCGCTTCATAACAAAGTAACATCGCCAACTCACGTATTAATTCCCGAAATTTCTTTGGCTCGGTAGTTACATTGCGTAACAATGTTAATTTATGTTTTACCAGGGGGTGCTGTGACTCAAATACCATCCTCAATTCTCCTTTGGGTTTACCACAGAGAGCAGCGAGGGCACAGAGAATGCTCCGCGCTCCCGCGCCTCCGCAGTTTCATTGTTGTTGTGGGCGATCACCCAAATCGTTATCTCAAGTTACCATTTTACCTGAGGCTGTGCGTATCGTATAATCCCACGCAAATAAACGGATGGCAATAGACGAAATATGAGCGATAAACCCACGCCTAACAGACATATCGCCCCACAGCAGAAAAGTGGTGATAAAAAACTTGATGGATTGATGCGGCCACAGAGTCTGTCTGATTTTACCGGACAAGAGAAATTGAAGGCCAATTTGTCGATTTTGATAGAAGCCGCCCAGGCGCGCAAGGAACCGTTGGATCACGTCCTCTTTCACGGGCCGCCTGGTTTGGGGAAGACGACATTGGCACAGGTTGTGGCCAATGAAATGAGTGTCAATATTCGTAACACAGCAGGTCCGGCGATTGAACGGGCTGGTGATTTGGCAGCAATACTGACCAATCTGCGTGCCGGCGATATTTTGTTTATTGACGAGGTACACCGTTTAGGGCGTGCTGTTGAAGAGATTCTCTATCCTGCTATGGAAGATTTTGTGCTGGATATTATCGTCGGGAAAGGGCCAGGTGCGAAAAATGTGCGCCTGAAGCTGCCACGTTTTACCGTGGTGGGGGCCACAACCCGGCTGGCTTTACTGACTGCACCACTGCGGGCGCGTTTTGGGGCTGTCTATCGCATGGATTTCTACGAACTGCCGGCAGTTGAAGCGATTGTCGTTCGTGGAGCTGGTATTTTAGGGGTTCCGATCGAACCGGCCGGCGCTGAGGAGATTGCCTTACGTTCGCGGGGTACGCCGCGAGTGGGGCTGCGGTTGCTGCGGCGTGTGCGTGATTATGCGCAGGTGCGTGCGGATGGATTGATTACAAAGGAAACGGCCGTTGCTGCTCTAGACCTGCTCGAAATTGACCGCCTGGGACTTGACGACCTCGACCGGCGAGTATTAAAAGCGATCATTGAAAAATTTGGTGGTGGTCCAGTTGGTTTGGATACGATTGGCGCGTCCATTAGCGAAGAATCTGACACGATTATGGATGTGGTTGAACCTTATTTGCTGCAACTAGGATTCATTGAACGTACTTCACGTGGTCGAATGGCCACTCCCCACGCCTATGTCCACCTGGGCATTCCACTACCGCAGCAGCCCCCGCTTTCTATTCCCAATCAACCAGGCTTATTCGATTTGAGCGAGGATTAGGCAGTTAGTTTGACCATATAGTAGGTATACATAATGTGCAGCCAATTTGCGTCCATTCTGAAAAGAGATTAAATATTTTGGTTTGAGCAGCATTTGGCACAATTATTTTGTGTATGAGTGAGGCATCAAGCGTCAAACAACTAATCATATTGTCATTCCTGAGCTGCTTTGAATGCTTGCTAAACTTATATAAACCCTGAATCGTTGAAAATGAGTGCTAGAATTAGGTTGATGAAAACACAAGATTTTGATTATGAATTACCACAAGAACGGATCGCACAACGGCCGTTGCCCCAAAGAGATGCATCGCGCTTAATGGTAGTGGGTCGCGAAAACGGCCGTATTGCGCATAAACAATTTACAGATTTTCTCGATTATGTCAACTCTGGCGATGTTTTAGTCGTCAATAACAGCCGTGTGCTTCCGGCACGTTTATTTGGCCGCAAAGCCACCGGTGGTAGAGTTGAGATTTTGCTGCTCAAACAATTGACTTCAACTTGTTGGCAAGTTTTGGTCGGTGGGCGCAAATTGGTCGAAGGATCACAAATACAGCTAGAGAATCAAGATGGAACGCTTTCACAGATTTTGGCTGAGGT
Organism: Anaerolineales bacterium; assembly: GCA_020432765.1. Taxonomy (GTDB): domain Bacteria; phylum Chloroflexota; class Anaerolineae; order Promineifilales; family Promineifilaceae; genus JAACFF01. Next base: position 23,680 of record JAGRDI010000205.1, read on the forward strand.
AACGGCCGTACTTGCCGGCTCTCAACGCGAAATCAGTTTTAGCCAGCCACTAGATGATGTCTTGGATGAATTGGGACATACTCCTTTGCCACCTTACATTCATGAGCCATTGGCAGATGGCGAACGCTATCAGACCATTTACTCACGCCCGTTGGGTTCTGCGGCTGCTCCCACGGCAGGTTTGCATTTTACGGCTGGTTTATTGATTGAGTTACGCGCAAAGGGTGTGATTTTCGAGAGCTGCACTTTGCATATCGGCCTAGATACGTTCAAACCGGTGGCAACTGAAAATATTTTTGACCACCAGATACACAGTGAATGGGCCAGTTTGTCGCCAGAAAGCGCCAGGCGTATCAATGAAGCCAAATTAGCGGGTGGGCGATTACTTGCTGTGGGCACAACGGCCGTACGCACATTAGAAACGGCCGCTTTACGTTCAGCTGGCATCAGCGGCACGTTGCAGAATATTAGCCAACGCGATGCGGCTGGCGAAACAAGCAGTATGTGTCCTTGGAAACCAGTTGCCGCTTTTGAAGGATCAACCGATCTTTACATAACGCCTGGCTATAAGTATCGGGCTGTGGATGCGATGATCACAAACTTCCATTTGCCGCAGTCGAGTTTGTTGATGTTGGTGTCTGCATTTATAGGGCGTGAGAGATTATTGGATGCATATGCAGCGGCCGTTGCTGAAAAATACCGCTTTTATTCCTTCGGCGATGCAATGTTGATAATTTAACTGTAATGACTCAGAAAAACTCAATTATCTTTCTTCTTATCTTACTGTTCTGGCTTATCGGCTGCCAGACATCTACCACTAACGATAATACGCTCAACGGCCGTATCACTGTTTGGCATAAGCGCCAGCCGCCAGAAAGCCTGGTACTGGAAACCGCACTAAATACTTTCCAGGAGGCAAATCCGCAGGTTGAAATAGTCAGCGTTTATATCCCACCTGATCAATTCCTGGATGAATTCAAAGACTCTGCCAAAGATGGCCTGGCACCTGATTTGATTATCGGTTCCGAGGCGTGGCTCCCGGAATTAGCAGAAGCCGGGTTGATACGGCCGTTTGAGCCAACAGGGACGATATTAGCCTTAGAAAGATATGCCACGCTTACCCAATATCAGGGAAAATCTTATGGACTGCCTTTTTCCTTAAGTCCGCAAGCCCTATATTACAGCAAGGCCTTAGTAGAAAATCCGGTAACCACTTTAGATGATTTATTGGCCGCTGCACGAAAGGGTGACAGGATCGGATTTGTCCCTTTATTTGTACCCGCTTACTGGGGCATTGAAGCCTTTGGTGAGGGTTTGTTTGATGCAGAGGGAAACTTTACATTAGCCGAAAGTGGTTTTGTCGAATGGTTAACGTGGCTAGATGATGCTCAACCCATAGCCGGTGTCATCATGAGTACAGATGAGACCTCTTTACGCGAACGATTTATCCAGGGAGACCTGCATTATTATGTCGCCGGCCCTGAAGAATTAGATACTTTACGTGAGAGCATGGGCGATGATGCATTTGGTGTTACGCTTTTGCCGGCTGGTCCTATCGGTTCTGCCGGACCATTGTTAACGGCACAACTTTTCATGTTTTATGCCCATTCAACCAAAGAACAGAGTCAAATTGCCAATGCCCTGGCCCGATTTTTCGCCAGTCAACAGCAAAGCAATCTTTTTATGCGTGAATTAGAAATTATTCCTGCAAATCCAGCCGTCAGAGTGGATCCACGCCTATATCCGTATGTGTCCGGATTTGCAAGACAGGCACGAACGGGGACTGCCTTACCTAATGAACTAGATAAAGAGCAACTTTATACCGCCGGCAACGAAGCCTACATCAATGTTTTGTCCGAACAGGTCACCCCTGAAGAAGCCGTTTGTACGTTTGGGCAGCAGGTTGCTGCGATATCGGGAATGTCTGGTCGTGACATAAACCTGCCAGACGGATGTGAATTGCCTGATATAGAACCTGATAACTCATGAAACCTGTACACTGCCCAAACTAAATTATCATGAATAGTGAAACCAACTCTCCAACTGAACCTGTTGATGTCCTTCTCGGAAAATTGTTTGATATATTGCTCTCCAGTTTAGCCCGACCGGCGGTATGGCGACAATTACTCGTTATTGGTCTCATTTTGATGATTGCCTGGTTGTTTGCCAAAGGAATGGAAAAATGGCGCTCATCACACATGGCCTCTGTGCAGCAAGAAAGCAAATGGCTTCGACACTTTTGGGAAAAAGACCTTTATCGTTTGGTAGCGCCTATTTTGATGCTTATCCTCTTGAATCTGGCCATCTTATGGTTCGCGCAGCAAAATCAACCAACTGGACTGCTGCGCAGAATGCAGGTTTTGTTTTGGATTTGGCTGCTTTACCGCATCCTGCTTGTAATTCTTTATGCCCGATTTGGCGCCAGGATTCGTACTTATCATCGGTGGTTTTTAACACCAATTTTTCTCGTACTCACTGGAACACTCATTTTGCGTACCTTACCAGGTGAAATTGCATTGACTTCGCTTACCTTCCACCTCGGTACGATAACGTTTACCTTAAATGAACTGTTTGCTTCATTATTGGTACTATACGGTTTACTCGTCAGCGGATGGTTTATTGAACAACTATTAGATCATACCTTGCCCAGACGGCTAAATGCGAATCCTGGCGTGGTTAATTCAATTGCCACACTGGTACGCTATACGATTAGCGGCCTGGGTATTGTGATTGCCCTTTCAATTCTAGGATTTAATGCCAGCTCCCTGGCGATCATTGCCGGTGGGCTTTCTGTAGGTATTGGCATTGGTTTGCAAGACCTGGTGGCTAATTTTGTGAGCGGCCTGATCTTACTATTCGAGCAATCTTTACGCCCGGGGGATGTGATTGAAGTTAACGGCAATATTAGCACTGTGCAGCAAATTGGCTTACGCGCAACTACGGTTAGTACGCTTGACAATATTGAAGTTATTATACCCAACACCGCCTTTACCACCGGGCAAGTTACAACTTTCACTAAAAGCGCGAAAAGGGTGCGTACAGTGATGGCTATCGGTGTCAGTTATAACAGCGATACTGGCCATGTAAAACAAACTGTTGAAGAGACAGCCAAACAGCACCCGATGATATTAGAGAACCCGGCCCCACAGTTGATGTTTAGAGGTTTTGGCGATTCTAGCCTCAATTTCGAATTAACCATTTGGGTTGATGAGCCGACCAGAATACCACGTGTCAAGAGCGATCTTTATTACATGCTTTTTGATGCTCTTGCTGAACAAGGGATTAAAATTCCCTTCCCACAACGCGATCTCAACTTGCGGGGTGGGTGGGAACAGCTAAGGGACCCTCACGAAAAACCATAGTGCTAAGCAAAGAGTTAATAGTCGCGGTAAAGCAACAACCACAACCCTCTGCCTGACACTTCGAAATGACTCATACGGCCTCAAAACGTCCAGTTCCAGCAATATTAGCGGCATAACTTGACCTTTTTTAACAACATACGTATAATTTTTGTCACAAACGGAAATTCCTTTACGGGAGGTTAACTTTTTGTAACATATCCCGCTAATGGGAATCATCACAGAATACCCGACAAAATTTTCCCCAAGTAACACTTAAGGAGGTGATCGCCACAGTCCAAACTGGCTTATTTGTTCACATTTTGTTAGTGCCCATTCCAAGGAGATAGAAGATGAAAAAAATGTTAGCCACGCTTAAGATTATAATTAGTATATTATTACTCATCCTATTAATGGCTGCTTGCAGCAGTACAACAACTGAACCTGGTAATACGACAAGTGAGAGTGATACCGAGACAACTACAGAAACAGAAGACTCAACTTCCGCAGAACCCATGGCAGAGGAAACGGCCGTAACCGAGGAGGCCGCCCCAGAAGAAGAACCTACAGCCGAAGAAACTAATGATGAAGAGATGGCCGATGAAGAGATGGCCGATCATGCCGGCGGCAGAGTTGTTGTCCTCATGACCGAAGACCTCGAAGTCATGAATCCCTATGCTACAACCGCCTTAGTCACCAGCCAGGTCACCGACGCCGTCATTGAACCTCTTGTCCAACCTGACGCCAATGGTGAGTACCAACCCGTCCTCGCTGAGCGCGTGCCGACTGAAGCCAATGGTGATATCACCAACGACGGTAAAACAGTGACCTGGAAACTCAAAGAAGGGGTCACCTGGTCTGACGGCACCCCCTTTACTTCTGCCGATGTCCTTTTTACCTATGAAGTTGCCTCTAACCCCGACAGTGGCTCGGTACGTACCTCCGCCTTTGAAGGCATTACCAACATCGAAGCGCCTGATGACCATACTGTAGTAATTGAGTATGCCGAATTTAACTCCAGTTTACTGGACCAATTCCGTTGGGGTATTTTGCCTGCCAGTGCGGGTGACCCTGCCGACATGCTTAATTGGGAATACAATCGCATGCCGCTTGGCACCGGCCCTTTTATGGTTACAGACTGGGCCTCTGGTGAGCACATTTCTATGGCTGCTAACCCTAACTATCGTGAAGAAGGCAAACCATATCTCAGCGAACTCGTCTTTCAAATTGTGCCCTCTCAAGAAGTTAGCTCCCAAATGATGTTGGAAAATGACGCCCAAATTATGCTTTGGCCAGACTCCTCACTGCGTGAAGTGTGGGATTCAGCGGACAATGTTGCCTTACAAAACGCTCCTGGCATCTACATTTTGCGCATGTTCTTAAACCTTAGCCAACCAGGCGATGGTGACGCTGGCGCTTCAGCACCCCATCCTATCTTGGGTGATCCAGCTGTGCGCCAGGCGATGGCTTTAGGCATAGATTATGATTCCATTGTCAACGATTTGGCCGAAGGACGTGTCGACAGAGCAACCTCACCTTTTGCCTTAGGGTGGTATGATTGTGATATTCCTGGTGACGATTATGATCCGGAAACGGCCGCTGCCCTTTTGGAAGAAGCGGGCTGGATAGATGAAGATGGTGATGGTATCCGCGAAGCACATGGTACCCTTTATGCAGAAGATGGTACGCCACTTTCCCTCAGCATGGTGGGTTACAGCGGTTTTAAATTGTTGGAAAATACAGAGCTGGTCATTGCCGAATATTTGTCGGACATTGGTATTGATCTGCAAGTATCCAATGAAGAAATGGCCGTTCTCTTTGGCAGTTGGGCAGATAATGCGCCACGTAAAACAGGCGATTATGACATCCTGATTTACGATACCGGTGCCGGGATTAACCCCCAACAGCATATTGCCGACTATTTCCTGAGTGAAAATATCCCCACCGACGAAAATGGTGGTGTTGGCGCCAACTATACCCGCTGGGTGGATGAACAAGCTGACGCGCTGATCGCAGAAGCCGGACGGACACCTGACTTGGCTGCCCGCAAAGAGTTGTATTGCCAACTTGGTGAATTGATCAAAGAAAGCAATTCACAAATTTTCTTATATCAATTCCAAGAAGGACATGCCTTTAACACAGCTCTATCTGGTGTACAGGTAAGCACTTGGGCACCGCTGACCTGGGATGCTGAAAATTGGCAGCTTAACCAATAAAATCTGGTTTCGAGTACCGTTGGGATTCCGCATTCCTCACTCCGAAGAGTACGTTCGGGATGAGGAATCCCAACGGCAAGGCAGTATCATCGGCTTTTTCAGAATTTATTCTTTCTTCAAATGGTAACTTACGTAATCAGACGGCTTTTCCAGGCGATTCCACTGCTGCTGTTTATTAGTGTCATCATTTTTGCGATGCTGCGCTTAACGCCGGGTGGGCCGCTGGCACGTTTTGAAAATGATCCCACGATTAGCCAGGAAGATTTGAACCGCATTCGGGCTGATATGGGGCTGGATGATCCGCTGCCAGTACAATACGGCCGTTGGCTGGCTGCCCTGTTGAAAGGTGATCTCGGCGACTCCTACAGTGCCCATAGGCCGGTCAGTGAAATGATCGCTGAACGTTTGCCCAATACCCTCAAACTGATGAGTGTGGCTTTCATTGTGACCTTGCTGATTGCAATCCCGGTTGGGGTTTTATCGGCTGTCAAAAAATATTCCTGGTTTGATCACGCGGTAACTACATTCGCGTTTGCCGGTCAATCTGTGCCCATTTTTTGGTTTGGACTTATCCTCATTTTAATTTTCTACAGCACCCTGGAAAATCCATTTACCGGCGGGCCATTATTTCCGTCAGGGGGCATCAATTCACTCGATAAAGAAGGCGATTTTTGGGATGGTCTCTGGCATATGATTTTACCTGTAGCCATGTTGTCTTTAGCCTGGGTCTCGTGGTACACACGTTTCTTGCGCGGCAGCATGTTAGAAGTCATTCACCTCGATTATGTGCGGACAGCCCGTGCCAAAGGCATGGGGGAACGCAGAGTCATTGGCCGTCATGCTTTGATCAACGCCTTGATTCCACTGATTACACTTGTTGCCCTTGATTTGCCGGCGTTGTTTGCCGGCGCGGTTTTCACAGAAACGATCTTTTCCTGGCCCGGAATGGGTCGCTTGTTTTACCAATCTGCCTTACGTCGTGACTATCCGGTATTAATGGCTGTGATTATTATTACGGCCGTATTAATTATCCTCTCCAATTTATTAGCCGATATATTTTATGGGTACCTCGATCCCCGAATTCGCTATGACTGAGATCCCCACAAAATCCACCCCTATCCCAGTTCTGCTCGATGACGAGGCAGCAGATGTCTCGCTTGCTAAACCAGAAAGTGTAAGACGCCTCATCCTACGGCGCTTCATGCGCCATCGTCTGGCTGTTTTGGGTTTGATCATGTTGGCTGTCATCTTCTTAAGTGCCCTTGCCGCTCCGCTCTATAAATACGATCCGGAAGATATTAGTCTGCGCGATAAGCTGCAACCACCCTCGTTGGAGCACCCCATGGGCACCGACGATTTAGGGCGTGATTTAATGGCGCGAATTTTGTATGGCGGCCGTATTTCATTAGCCGTTGGCGTTTTTGCCACCGGAATCGCGCTGTTGGTAGGTACGATTGTCGGGGCATTTGCCGGATATTATGGAGGGGTGGTTGATAATGGGCTTATGCGCGTAACTGACCTCTTTCTCTCTTTCCCTTCGTTGTTTGTGCTGATTTTGCTGGGGGCAATGATTCGCGACACTCCTTTAGCCGAATTCCGTGGTGGATTGGCCACGATTGTCATTGTCATTGCTGTATTGTCGTGGATGGTCACGGCCCGATTGGTACGCGCCACGTTTTTATATTTACGTGAAATGGATTATATAGAGGCTTCTCGAGCCTTGGGGCTATCTGATAGGCTCATCGTTCTGCATCATATCTTGCCTAACGCGATGGGTCCCATCGTGGTGCAAGGGGCCTTGCTGACTGCTTTTGCCATTTTAACCGAGTCTGGACTTTCTTATTTGGGATTTGGCATTCAGCCGCCCACGCCAACTTGGGGAAATATGCTCAACGATGCGCAAACCTATATGACGCGCTATCCATGGGTCGCCATCTTTCCCGGTATGATGATTTTTCTTACTGTTATTTCGGTTAACTTTGTGGGCGATGGCTTACGTGATGCTTTTGATCCGCGGTCGATTTGATAATTAAACTTGTTTCTCAATAAGAATCAGCATCCCCAAAGGTGATTAAATTTTTCAGGAATAATGCTGATTCAAAAATGAAGCGTATTCCCGCTCTAAAAAGGGCGCGGCGCAGGGGTTGCCTTGCGCCAGGCACATTTTGCGTGTATTCAAATCCATGATAACCGAAGCGATTGTGGCGTATTGTTCTGCCGGATGCAGGTTTGCGCTGGAATGACAGCACAATGCACTGGGATAATTGTGATGATCGGCAAGGATATTGGCTAAAGTTTTGGGGGTAAGTTCTTTATCAGTATGTTTGTGAATTAACGCCATAAATTGATTGTAGCGCAACAAGGTATCTGGTTCGCGTTGGGGCACTAAATCGTTAAATGGTAATTGTGTATGCAGATAATGGTTGGTGTGGCAGAAGAGGCTGTCTGTAATCATGGTTGTAGATGCAAATTGCTCCTTGCCCGGCGCGACTTCAATATTAACTGCCTGGCCTGATTGGTGCGCGATCAGGTAATTGGCGGCGGATGCGCGATACGGCCGTAACACGCAATCTTCTGCTTCAGCTAAACTTTCACTCTCTAAAATAGAACGTAAAATTACATGATAAGGCAAACCTGCTTCGCCACAATCCAAACTGCTGTTCATCGCGTTTGTTGCCAAACCAATACCTGCTGCATTCATGCCACACTTAGCCAGCAAACCGGCTTCGACAATGGTAACAAAATGCGGCCGCTCCGCAGATTCCACCTCTAAAATAATCACTGAGGCGGCCGTGGCGACATTCCAATCCCAATTTTGACCGATCAGAATATGCTTGTCGTTTGTTAAACCTGGCGGCAGAACAAAGGCGGTACATTCTTTGGCCGCACGCGCACGGGCTGCGTTTATAATCTCGGTGCGCACATTAAGCGCCATGATATCGGCCATGCTGACACCAGCTCCGTGGGCAATGCCGCGCATTTCGGCGATTAAATGCGGGGTATGTTGTTGAATCGGTTCAAAATAATTGTGGGCGTGATGTTGGGCGTCTTGCCACTCCCAGCCTGTCAAGAATTTGAATATGAGTGTATAAGCTTCGATGGTGTTGTGGATTTGGGAAGCAGCGGCCGTTCCATACTGCACACCGCGTTCATACGGCCGTCCGGAAATGCGTACCACAGGGAAAGAGTAACCGGCCATCAAACATTGTCCAACTTAGGAACTGACCATTGATAAATATCCTTCAAAATAAGTGGCACAATCATTGTTGTGGTCTTTTGAACACCAGGTATTTTGCCGACCACCTCAGTGATAAAGCTGTACAACGCTTCATTCGTCTTTGCCACAATTTGGATGCCTAAATCCGTTTCACCAATGGAACAACCGACATAAGTTACACAATCATAGCCCACCAGCTTATCGGCAACTTCGCGCACAAGCCCGGATTCAACAATAACTTTTACATCAGCAAGGACGGCAAAACCAAATTTTTTTGGATTGGGAATGGCCGTGATTTGAACCACGTCTTTTTCAACTAAATTTTCAATACGATACCTGACTACCCGCTCAGATACGTTGCCAATGCGCCGCGCCACCTCTGCCGAAGCCATACGGCCGTCTTCCATTAATAAATTTACTATTGCCCTGTCTATATTGTCGATTTCTTGCATTACAGTCCGTATTTATTTTCCGTTTATTACAAAATCTAGCATAATCATGGTGTATGGTCAAGTTTGTGGACAAAGCCAAAAATCAATTCGGATTG
>JAGRDI010000206.1:0-655 GCA_020432765.1 Anaerolineales bacterium
CACCTTCTTACAAATGTTAATTGGATACTGGCGTTTTTAGGAGACTTGTCAGGTCTTATGATCAATTTGCTCACATGCCACGTGTGGTAGAAACCGGACAAGTCTAGAATTTGCCAGACTCCAGATGTTAATTCAAACGTACATTCTTTGGCATCATTTATTACTCTGGTGTAAACTATGGGTTGTGCGGGGGCACGCACAATGGTTTGCATTTCCGCTCCCAAATTAACATGCACAATTAAACAACTACTTAGCCTTGCAGCATACTGTTGAAGAAACATTGTTTTCGTCTGTTTATCAACGACGTCTAGTCATAAAAAAATCGACCAGTTGAAATGCTTATCGCTGAGTAGCTCCCATCAATTTTTACGGCAAAGGAGGTGATTTCATTGCCGAAGGTTACCCTGCGATCAAACGAGTCGCCGGAACAATTATTGCGCCGCTTCAAAAAAGAAGTTATGAAAAGTAAAGTGCTTTCTGACATCCGTCGCAAACGTTGGTTCGTCTCAAAAAGCGAACTCAAACGCATTGAAAAGAAGAAAGCTATCCGACGTATGCGTAAAACAACGCGTCCACGTTATTAGGCCAAAATACTGTAAACAGACACCCCAGGATCAACATGATCGCTGGGGTTTTTGTTTTTAGTGCCATATCA
>JAGRDI010000206.1:768-3570 GCA_020432765.1 Anaerolineales bacterium
GTGGAATGTGAGCAAATTGGTCATAAAACCTGACAAGTCTTCTCTGGCAAAATATAAAACGCCAATGTCCAGTAATTATATTCGTGAAATTCGTGTCAGAATTTTATCTGGTTTATCCAGGTTAGGGAATCGGCAGCAGATTTGTCATCAGGTCAACTTTGAAAATCAACCTACAGGAGCGCTTGTAGGCGCTGGGCACACAACAAGATAACTAACGCAGAAGGAGCATCTAGGTTCTTTTTGAACGACGTTGTAAACACCAGATTGACCATTGCTTGGTGACCCCGGGAGGACTCGAACCTCCAACCAAGGCATTAAGAGTGCCCTGCTCTGCCAATTGAGCTACGGGGCCAATTGGATGCGGCGAAAATTATACCATTTTTTGGAAGATGGCAAAGTGATATACTGCCGGTGAGATCATTTGAGGGTTACGGGGAACGCCACTTTTTGTTAGAATAGTAGACATTGACTTATATGAAGAGTTCTGGCATTTTTTATCCTGCCAGAGAGATTTGTCAACTTTAGAGACAATTATGCGGATGGATACAGATGAAACACATTATTGTAATTGGTGGTGGACCAGCGGGAATTGAAGCGGCGCGTACGGCCGTGTTGGCAGGTCAAAAAGTGACACTCGTTAGTGATGCGCCTGTGGGGGGACGTGCTGGATGGCACAGCTTATTGCCCAGTAAGGTGTGGCTGACAGCTGCTGATACATTGGGCTTGATGGCCGAAACGCAAGAACTTGGCATACAAACGCAGAATTCTACAATTGATCGTCAGCAAGTGTTGGCACGTGTTAAACAAGTTAAAGCTGTTTGGAATCAGAACCAGGAAGCAGAATTAGCTGCACTGGGTGTTGAATTGGTTATGGGATTGGCATCTTTTACAGATCCGGACAGCGTTGATCTTCATAATGCGGATGGCGCTCTTTTACAGACTTTACAAGCTGATGCATTCATTGTCACCACCGGCTCAGTGCCGCGTTTTCCACCTAAGCTCAAGCCAGATGGCAGACGTGTGATCGCCCCCCGTTTTGCCAGCCATCTCAAAAACCTGCCTCCAAGCATGGTTGTCATTGGAGCAGGGCCGACAGGCTGTGAATTTGCCTATCTGTTTAATCGTGTGGGCGTAGAAGTAACCTGGATCGTTGATGAAATGGGTGTCTTACCGCAGATGTATCCTGACGTTGGCAAGGCTTTGGGACTTGCACTTGTACGGCAGGGGGTGCGCATGGTACAGGGGCAATTCGCTGACAGTATTGAGCGTACTGATGCGTATATAACGACGGTTCTGCAAGATGGCGCCCGTTATGCTGCTGAAATGGCTTTTGTGGCCGTTGGGCGTTTGCCTGATGTGGAGCGTCTGAATTTAGCTGCAGCGGGCGTGGAATCTATCATTGGTCGGATCGGGGTTGATGGTTACGGCCGTTGCCCAACAAACCATAAAATTTATTGCGCAGGGGATGTTGATGGTGGCTGGATGGTGGCTAATAAGGCGATGGCACAAGCGCGTATCGCTGCCAAACATGCTGCAAATGTTTCGACAGCACCCTACAACCCCAACAGTATTGTGTTGGCGACCTACACAGAACCGCAAGCTGCCCAGGTCGGTATGGTTAATTTTGTTGATGGTGTAGGGCGTGTGCGTATGCCTTACAGTGCATCCTTAAAAACGCATTTGCTGCCGGAGGGCGAAGGATTTGTGGAATTGACCTATCGTGAATCTGACCGGCGTTTACTTGGTGGTTTGGCTGTGGGACCGCATGCAGCTGATTTGTTAACGGCCGTTGCCCTGGCCATCCATCTGGAAGCAGACATCGATACCCTTGCGGATATGTTTCCAGCACATCCTACATTGAGCGAACTTGCGTTCATTGCCGCTCGTAATGCGTAGGAAAAATCGATAGTGCTGGGATCTGGCGAATTCTAGACATGTCAGGTTTCTACCACGAGCAGCGTGTGAACAAATTGTTCATACCTGACATGTCTCCTCTGGTAAAATAAAAAATGCCAGTGTCCAGTATAGTGGTAAATGAAATTCGCGTAAAATCGTGGATTTTGCGTGAAACATTGTCATACCGTACGATCAATTTCAAAATCTGTTCACAAAAACGAAAAATTTCCGCTATAATGGAACCAAAGTCCGTAATGTAAGCAGGCTTACATTTCCTGATTAGGAGTGGATCATGAAGGGTTCGAATCGATCACTTATCAGGATAATCTTGGCTCTGGTCGCTGTTGGCGCCATCATATTGTTGGTTGCATTTTTCATCATGGATCGAGCTGGAGATGTTCCTGGAAGCAATAAAAATGATCTGGATAAAAGATTAACTCAGCAGTTGTCAGATGGTATTGTGTACGCTTTGGACATTGGTACGCAAGCTGATCCTGCCAAAATAGCTTTGGGTGAAGCGCTCTTTTTTGATAAGGAATTGGGCGGTAACCGTGATACCTCTTGCGCGACATGTCATCACCCGCTGCTGCATGGCGGCGATGGCTTACCTGTCTCTTTGGGCACTGGTGGAAGAGGTTTGGGCACGGCACGGACAGTGGGGGAAGGTCGTGAATTAATCCCGCGTAATGCACCTGAGATTTTTAACCGTGGTGCGGTAGAATGGCAAACAATGTTTTGGGACGGCCGTGTCGATACTTACAGCGAGGATATCAACTCGCCGGCTGGTACACAATTGCCTGCTGGATTAGATAACGCCCTGGCTGTACAAGCAATGTTTCCGGTGACTTCCCGTGATGAAATGCGTGGTAGGGATGGAGATATTTGTGAGGTTGAAAACAATGAAAC
>JAGRDI010000207.1:0-661 GCA_020432765.1 Anaerolineales bacterium
CATCGACATCAAAATGCACATATATCATGCCCGGTGGCAGCTTTATGTCAAGTAATTGAGTGACAGAAGACAAATGAGTCACATTTGATTCTGCCAGCAGCTTTTTTTCACCAGGATCAAGGTCGCGGCCATCAGTTAACCAGATTCGTGCGCTGGGCAGCGGCTGTAATCCAACTCCCTTTACCATTTTCTGCTGTCCGATACCAGCTATCATCGCCAACGGCATGCCGCCCAAGAATCCGCTTGGTGTGGTTTGCCAATCGTTAAAATCACCATGAGCATCAAACCAAATCAAAGTTGGATGTATATCAGTCTGCTGCAAACCAGCCAACACACCCAATGTTGTACAACAATCGCCGGCAATGCTTATGGGACGTTGTTTATTTGCAACGGCCGTTGCCACCTCAGCGGCCAGCGACCGATGCAGCAGGGTCATTCGATCTTGGGTATCACCATTGGGTAAATCAACCGAATTTATCTGCCAATCAGCACCCGCCAAAGGCATTAATCCCGGCACGGGTTGATCTAAAAAGAAAGGGGTCAAAATCATTTTGTTTTGCATTGAACAATCTCCTAACCACATTCGCCAAAAAAAGTCATCTTGTCTACAATAACCTAATTCTACCAATCCACGAATTTCTTGACACAAATCTGGGATGCA
>JAGRDI010000207.1:758-11986 GCA_020432765.1 Anaerolineales bacterium
AACTTTATACTCTTTGTGGTGAGTAAAAGGTAAACCTAATGCCCGAACCCATTCTGATCACCAAAGATTTACAAAAATCATACGGCGAAATTGAAGCCGTCAAAAGCATTTCATTTAACATATTACGCGGCGAGATTTTTAGTTTACTCGGCCCCAATGGTGCCGGCAAAACGACAACCATCTCCATGCTGAGCAGCCTGATTAAACCGACTGGCGGAACGGCCGAAATTGCCGGCCATCAACTGCCCCAAGATGCCATGCAAGTCCGCCAAATCATTGGCATTGTACCGCAAGAGATCGCCCTCTATGATGAGTTAAGCGCACGCCAAAATTTGAAATTTTGGGGACAAATGTATGGCATAGGTGGTAAAACACTCAATCAACGCATTGATGAATTGTTGGAACAAGTTGACTTGACCAAACGCGCCAATAATCGCGTCGGAACTTATTCCGGGGGCATGAAACGGCGCATCAACATTGCCGTTGGACTGCTGCATAAACCACAACTGCTCTTCATGGACGAACCCACAGTGGGCATTGATCCCCAAAGCCGCCGCCGCATTTTGAACATGGTCAAAGAACTGCGCGACACAGGCATAACTATCTTGTACACAACCCATTATATGGAAGAGGCAGAGGAATTATCTGATCGTGTGGGCATCATTGATCAAGGTGAACTAATCGCCCTGGGTACACAAAAGGAACTTACCAGGTTAGTGGGGCAACAAGAAACATTGCGGCTGCATTTCGGCGAAGGTCATGCTGCCAACGACGATATTAGGCTTTTCAATAACATTGATGGTGTATACCATACAACATCCCTCAACGGAGAATTAATCTTGTCCGTTGACGAAGCCATCAGCACATTACCAGCAGTCGTGGCCCGTGCCAATGCAAGCGGCCTCCAAATTCGCTCGATCGACATCGAAGAACCGAATCTCGAAGCGGTCTTTTTGCATCTCACAGGCAAGGCATTACGAGATTAAATATTATAATGAAAAAAATATTCTCTATCGGTTGGAAAGATTTAATCACTTTGTTTCAGGATCGCGGCGCATTGATTTTGATGCTGGGAGCACCGTTTGTGCTCACACTAGGCCTGGGTTTAGTGACCGGTGCTTTTTCCGACAGTAACAATGGCAGCGGTTTGGCGGATATTCCAGTTGTGATTGTCAATCTGGATGAAGGTGAGATGGGAGCAGCTTTGGTTGAGCTTCTTAACAGTGCGGAGTTGGCTGATTTGCTCGAACCACAAACGGCCGTTTCCTCCACAGCCGCTCGTAATCAAGTCAATGAGAACGAAATGGCTGCCGCGATCATTATACCCGTTGGCTTCAGCGCCGCGATCATACCCGATCAAACCACCGGGCATCTCGCTGATCCCGTCTCTATCGAATTGGTTACCAATCCGGCACGACCAATCAGTGCCAGTATTGTCCAAACAATTGTGGATGATTTTATCAATCAAATTGACACCGGTATGCTGAGTATGAACGTAACCATGACCCAACTGCTCGACAATGGAACCTTATCCACACAAAATCAAACAGAGCTTGTGGCGGTTGGCAGAGAAATCGGAGTACAGTTGTTCAAGCAACAGCAAGCAGATGCCACCCAGTTGATACAAATTGAGCGGGAAATGGAAACGGCCGTAAACAACGACTTTAATCTTTTAGCCTACCTCGCACCTGCCATGGCCGTGTTCTTTCTAATGTACACCGTGACGCAAGGCGCACGCAGTATCCTCACCGAACGCGACGCCGGCACATTAGCACGCTTGTTGATCACCCCTACTTCCAGCAGCCAAGTATTAGGCGGCAAAGTAGTAGGCATCTTCTTTAGCGGTTTTGCCCAGGTTGCGATTTTAATCGTCGCTTGCAGTTTACTCTTTGGGCTGCGTTGGGGTTATCCGTTAGGCGTGCTGCTGTTGATCATCGCTGTGTCCGCCGCAGCAACTGGATGGGGCATTCTGTTGGCTGCCATCGCTGACAAACCGCACCAAATCAGCAGTGTTGGCACATCTCTCATGCTGATTTTTGGTGTGTTAGGCGGCAGCTTTTTCCAAATAGCTTCCTCTGGACCGCTTGCCTGGCTGAGTAAAATCACGCCC
The DNA here is from genome assembly GCA_020432765.1 of Anaerolineales bacterium. Lineage (GTDB taxonomy): Bacteria > Chloroflexota > Anaerolineae > Promineifilales > Promineifilaceae > JAACFF01. The sequence continues at coordinate 2,869 of JAGRDI010000207.1, forward strand.
AATGCGTGGGCGATTGAGGGTTTTTCAACCCTTGGAAACGGTGGTAGTTTATCCGCCATTCTCCCCGCTTTACTGGCTTTAACACTCATGGCCTTCGTCCTTTTTATGAGCGCCATTATCATTTTCCGCCGACGTTCGCTTTTGCAATTTTAGGTTATTATGTTAAGTAAAATTTTCGCGATTACACTCAAAGACAGTCTTATTCGCTTTTCAAGCCGGTCAGAATTGTTGTTTTTCTTGATACTTCCCATCGCATTTACCGTTCTACTCAGTGGCACACTGGGCGGTGGTGAACCAGAAACGGGAACCAATCCCAGCCGGGTCATCATCGTTGATGAGGATGGCACGCATCTGGCCAATGCGTTGATTGAAAGCATAGCCAAATCAGAGATGATTCAAATCGAAAGTCAGAATCTTGTGACTGCACAAACAGCCTTGGCCAATGAAGAAGCCGTTGCAGTGTTAACCATTCCCGCTGGATTTCAAGAAGGATTATTGGCAGGCGAAACGGCCGTTCTCAATCTCAACACACTGCCCGACAATAGTGACGCTGATTTAGCCGCCAGAACGATAGAAACGGCCGTTAGTACAATCAGCCAACCCATCCAAGCTGCCCACAACAGTTTGCAAGCAGCAGAACAAATACAACCTTTTGTCAATGCAGCCGCGAGGAGCACCTACTTTCAGCAAGGGGTGACCTTAGCCACTACCCTGCAAAGTGACAAACCAAGTCGCGTCAATGTAACTCTACCCGCAAAAGCATCTGAAACCTATGACAACACAGCTCACCAATCAATTGGGCAAATGGTGACATGGGTCTTTATTCCACTGCTAGGCACATCCGCTTTATTCGTCTACGAACGCACACAAGGCACACTACGACGCATTTTGACAACACCTACCAAAAAAAGCACTTACTTGTCCGGCACCATCAGCGGCCAGCTAATCTTAGGGCTTATTCAAATGATCATCCTGATTGGCTTTAGTGCCTTTGTCTTAAAAGTGAATTGGGGACAATCACCACTCGGTTTGGCAATGATGCTGGTCACATTTGGTTTAGCTGCAGTAGCACTGGGCACAGCGCTGGGAACGATTGTGAAAACTAGCAGCCAGGCCAACAATGCCAGTATCATGTTGGGCATGTCGATGGCACTGTTAGGTGGCTGCTGGTTTCCAATTGAACTCTTTCCACCCACTGTACAGCAAGCTGTCAAAATCTTACCCACTACTTGGGCGATGGCGGGTTTAACCGATTTAGTGGTACGCGGCCAGAGTGGTATCGAGATTTTACCCATCGCCGCTGTTTTACTTTTATTTGCTCTGTTATTTTTTACAATCGGGGTTTGGCGCTTTCGTTTTGAATGATCGCATTATATGATTGCAATTGATAAAAACTATTGACTTTCATCTGAACAAGTGCTATTATGTACACGGCTCCCCCCCCAGAGGTGGTTGACCTAACGCCCGTTAGATCACCACCTCTTTTTTTGTCCACACCATCAACCTCTGCAACCGTGTCGCTGCAGGCAAAAAGTTGTTTGAATGTAAGAATGCAATGCTGACTAAACTACCAGAACTTATTGATAATGGCCCTGCTTTAGATGCAACGGGACTTGTGCATAGGGTCTTGGAACCGAACAAATCTGGCCCACATCCAACAGTCGTGATGTTACACGGCCGTTACGGTAACGAAGAGGTTATGTGGATCTTCCAGAAAACCATCCCCGCCCAGTGGCTAAAAATCGCACCACGCGCCATCGAAAACGATCCACATGGTGGCTATTCATGGGTTTTGCAAGAGGATCAAAGTTGGCCTTCTTTATCAACGTTTGATCGTGCTGTAGCGGCTGTGTACACTTTCATCCGTTCTCTCCAAACTGTTTATAACGCCAATCCTGACCAAATTTACTTAATGGGGTTTAGCCAGGGAGCGGCCGTTGCTTATGCCGTCGCCATGTGCCATCCAGGAGTTACGCAAGCTGTCGCTGGTTTAGTCGGCTTTGTGCCCGAAAATTGTGATGCTTCCCAAAGCTTATCCGCTTTACAAAATCTGCCTATTTTTATGGCTGTTGGCAAACAAGATAAACGTATTCCCTACGAACGCAGTCAAAAATGCGTGGCAACTTTGCGGCACGCCCAAGCAGATCTCAGCTATCATGAATATGACACCGGCCACAAATTAAATGTACAAGGAACCAACGATTTAAGTCGTTGGTGGTCAATGCGCAACCGATAACTTTACACTTTCGTAAACAGTCAGCAAAGTGCAGACAAACAAGCTGACCAACTTATCGCTTACTGATCAGAACAATTCCCTCATTGATTAACAAAACCCCTCGATTCGTTTCCCTTAATCCCCTCTTTAGCTTAAGTTTACATTCTCTTTACGTTTTAGTTGCAAAATAAATCAAGTAACTACCCCAGTCTCATTACGCGTGGCTGGCCTCGCTCCGGTACACTCAGCGCAGGCTCTGACCGTGGTATAACTGAGTAGTTTTACAATGTTAAGATTTATTTACACAGATGTTTTCATACAACTTATTTATTAAGGCATGCGTAACGTTCTCTGGAGGCAATTTAATGCAAATAAAATCAAAAAGTATCGTTATTCTCGCAGTTTTTATCTTGTTGTTAGCCGCATGTGGGGGATTAGCAGAACCACAAGCTAAATTTGAGCCCATCTCACAAATGGGTTTAAGTGATAATCTGGTAGATACGGCCGTTGTCCAAACACAAGCAGCCCAATCTAACTCGCCTACACCCAACATCACAGTGGATAGCTCCTTACTCGAACAAGAAAACGCTTTTATCCAAGTATATGAACAAGTCAATCCATCCGTCGTGCATATTGGACTCGTAGACGGTCAAGGCTCCGGTTTTGTTTTCGATGAATCTGGTTATATCGTGACCAATAACCATGTTGTTGCCGGGGCCAGCAGCATAACAGTTACCTTTCATGATGGCAGTCAGCTTGACGCCAAACTTGTAGGAACCGATCCTGATTCCGACTTAGCTGTCGTAAAAGTGGCCGCCAAAACAGGTACATTACAGGCACTTCCCCTGGCCAATTCTGAACAATTGCGTGTTGGTCAAATCGTTGTAGCTATTGGCAGCCCCTTTGGTCTAGAAAGCACCCTGACAACCGGCGTAATCTCCGGTCTAAATCGCACCTTCCCTGGCAATGGCAGTTACACCATTCCCGACATCATCCAAACGGATGCCGCCATCAACCCGGGTAACTCCGGCGGACCTTTATTGGACTTACAAGGGCGATTAATCGGTGTGAATACAGCGATTGAATCACCGGTACGCGGTTCATCTGGTGTTGGTTTCGCTGTGCCGGCCAATATTGTCGCTAAAGTCATCCCGCAATTAATCAATGGCGGTGCGGCTGCTCACCCCTGGCTGGGCATTTCTGGCAGTGAATTGAGCGCACAATTGGCAGATTCCTTTAATCTCGACGCAGAGCAGCGAGGCATCCTGGTTTCTAGTGTGTCTGCTGGTGGACCGGCTGACCGTGCTGGTTTACGCGGGGCAAATTTGCAAACCAACGTAGCTGGTGACATTATCGTTGGCATTGATGATCAGCCGGTCACTGAATTCGATCATTTGCTCGGTTACATCGTACAACACACGCAAGTGGGCCAGACTGTAGAATTACAGGTGCTGCGCAATGGTGAATTGATCACTGTTGATGTAACAATGGGTGAACGGCCGTCGAGTAACTAACCTTCAGTTCATCCCCTATTAACAAAGCCCTTCCCAGGAAAAAATCTGCGAAGGGCTTTTTGTTTTGACAAAGCAATCTAGCAACATATAATCATGTCACGGTCTTTAATCCGCATCCCGCACTCAATATTCTGCACTCATAACAGGAGATATCTATGGAAATTTCTGGCAACTATACATTTGATGCCCCACAAGAAATGGTCTGGCAAGCGATGCTCAATCCAGAGGTGCTTTCTTCCGTACTGCCAGGCAGCGAATCGCTTGAACTGGTAGGGGAAGATGAATATGCAGGCAATTTAAATGTCAAAGTTGGACCAGTCCAAGGCAAATTCAAGGGCAATATCAAAATAAATGAGACCAACAAGCCAGATAGCTTCACGATGGTTGTGGACGGTAAAGGCTCGCCTGGTTTTGTTAAAGCCACTGGAGCGGTTAAATTAAGCACACAAGCGGCACAAACGCTTTTAACATATGCAGGGACGGCCCAAGTAGGCGGACGCATTGCCAGCGTCGGACAGCGCCTTTTGGATAGTTCCGCCCGTTCGATTATTCGTCAAAGCCTTGATGGCATCAATGAGTATCTGAAGTTACAACAAATCGTTCAAGAAGCAGCAGTAGCAGGTGGTGCAGCCACTGAGGAAGAAATAGCTGAAGCGGTTGCGCAAATAGAAATGCCAACTTACCAACCACCTTCACAAACAAACATGGCACTTAATGTAGCTAAAGATGTCGCTGACGATTTTATCCCCGCTCAATACCGTCCCACCATTGTAGCCGTGCTTGTTTTTATATTCCTGATGATTTTGTGTCGTATTTGCAAAAAATAAACATTAGAAACCAATCTGTTTATGTGTCATTTTTTGTCTGGTTAGATTGGTCTGCTGTAATACATCATTGATGATTGCAATCGCGTTGGCAATACCATCTTCACCACTTATCTGTACACCTATTTCTGCAGCTTTTGTACGCATCTTAGCATCCGTTGTCAGCGTGTGTAAAGCGTCTGCTAGTTTATCCACCGAAAGTTTCTTTTGCGGGATAAATTTTGGCCCCACTCCTAGTTGATATACGCGCTCACCCCAAAACGGTTGATCGCCCATAAATGAACAGATGAGCGACGGCCGTCCTGCACGCAAACCTGCTGCCGTTGTACCCGCCCCACCATGGTGCACCACAGCCGCCATACGTGGAAAAAGCCAATCATGCGGTGCTTTATCTATCTTAAAGATCGAATCCGGCAAATCACCAGTATCCAAACCACCCCAACCAGTGGCGATAATACCGCGCACATTAGCTTTTTGTAATGCCTCTACCACAATATTCGCCAAACGTTGTGGTTTTTTGCCCGCCATGCTGCCAAAACCCACGTAAACAGGCGGCTCGCCAGCACCAAGAAAAGCCTTTAACTCTGCGGGAGGCTCCCAATCATTCTGTTGATCTAAAAACCAATACCCAGTAATGGCCGCTTGATCTGGCCAATCTTTTGGTCGCGGAATTACATGTTGGCTAAAACCATGCATAACCGGAATAGGCGAACCATTACCCTTCGTCAACACACCCGTAGACTTAGGCAGCTTATCCAGTCCCATCAACCCTTGTCGGATTTCATTTACAGTTTTAGTATATTGCCCGTAGCCCATTGCAATCAGCTTGTAGGTCAGCTTGTTGTACCAACCACCCAGAGGTAAAGCTGGCACTCCAATCGTCGGGAATTCAGCTGTCGGCAGCATCATGGGCTGCAACACAGCCAAAATGGCTGGCGCATTAAATGCTTCGGCAATAGACAAACCCCCAAGGGCTTTGGGATGATAAATCACCAATTCCGGCGCGGCTACTTTGGCTGCTTCCCACGAATCGATAATCATTTGTCTGTTCAACGGCATGGTTGCTTTGACCAATTTGAACATTGTTTTGGCAGTTCCCCAAAGGCCAACGGTATCTTCCAAGGCATCTTTACCAGCTTCGCTGTCCATCAGCTTAATCAATTCATCAGTCATATAGCCATAATTCAATCCATTGTTGGTAACGAAAGTTTCAAATGTGCTCGCTGTGCAAAGCGTAACTACATGACCTGCCGCTTTTAGGCCCTTCCCCAAGGCAACATACGGCTGAACATCACCGCGTGAACCAAATGTGATAATCAAAATTTTCATATAGTTCCTCTACGATTGTGCATACCTGAAGCGGGTATCTGCTGCAATTTGCCTTAAGATGATTTTCCCTGCAGCGCTGTTACCGCCGTTTTCAGGTGTTAAGGCTCGATCCATAATTTCGGCGATGCCTAAAATGAGATCATCGGTCGCTGGAATTTCGGCTTGCGGTACCAGTGTATCCATACTAACTAAACTAAAACTGAACATATTCATAATATGTGTAATAACCTTGGCATCGATATCTTGCCTGACAGCACCAACTGCTTGCATCTGTTTCACAAAAGTGTAACGAGTAGATTGATTCGGCCGTGTACTTTGAAAAATATTTTCTTGCTTCCGCAAATAATTGCCGAGAATACGGCCGTCTTGTCGAATCATCGCTGACATAAAGGCACTGCTGTTTATTGCATATAATGTATTCTTGTACATGCCCCCTATGGTGCCCCCCTCAGGATCAACATCAATTAATTCAAGCCATTTTTCCGCATAAGCTTTTAGCTCGCGTTTGATTAAACATTCAAGCAGATCATCTTTACCCTGGAAATGCAGGTAGATTGCGCCTTTGCTCACACCCGCCGCTTGCGCGATGTCACTTACGGTTGTTTTATCAAAGCCGTAATGCATAAAAAGAGTAGATGCAGCATCTAGTATTCTTTGCTCCCGAATTTCATTATCAGATTTCGGCATTAAAATTTCCCTGAATGACTATTTGACCGTTTTTATAAATTCGGTCATATAGTACCAGCACACAACCAGAAAGTCAATTTGCATTGACTCTTTGTAACTATTCAGGTGTCTCTCGACTGTCATACCTGCGAAGGCGGGTATCCAGATGCATGGATTCCTGCCTCCGCAGGAATGACCTGTCTAGTTACGACTCTTTTTCTCCATTTCGTCTACGCGTCCCCAATAAAATGCAGGTTAGGACTCTGTTGACCAAATGTTTTTGAATTTGTCATTTCAAAGGCGGCAGCCTGAGGAATCCCAAAACTCTCCATCGTCAATTTTTATGCGGTTGATTTAACCAACGAGGAATAAATAGCCCTGTTCCGCTAACGTGGCGATTCCAAGGTCGAGGGGGTGGAATTGCCCTGATGCCGATCAACTAATTCAAGTCACGGCCGTTTCCAACTATGTTATAATCTTTGCTATGCGGCAATTTCTTACAAATCGTAAAGCACAAGTTTTCGCCCCCAATATCGGGGGTTTTCTCACAAAGCCCCAAAAAGGTTGGCACCATGAATCAAGACACGCTGATTAATTTACTAGGGTCATTACCTCAAAAAGCACCTCTGGCAATGATCATAACCGATGAAGTCGATTGCGGTTCTTATCGCAGGCATACCATCGAATATGCTGTTGAATCAGAGGAACGTATTCAAGCTTTTTTGTGTATCCCAAATGAGACCATGGCTCCCTTACCAGCAATTTACTGCTTCCACCAACACGCCGGCAATCGTCTGTTGGGCAAGAGCGAAGTCGTCGGATTAGCCGGAGATCCAAATCAAGCTTATGCCGGCGAATTAGCACAGCGCGGCTACATCACATTGGCTCCTGATGCGATTTGTTTCGAAAATCGCTGCCGTGATAAAAATAAACCTGACCACTACCATTTGCACGAACTACATATGCGCCTAGTTCGTGGACAAACGCTTTTGGGCAAAGTTCTGCATGATGTTTCGGTTGGCATTGATCTGTTAACAATCCTGCCGGCAGTTGATCCTGATCGGATTGGTTTTATTGGGCATTCTTACGGCGGAAGAACGGCTTTGTTTGCTCCTGTTTTTGATCGCCGCATTAAGACCAGTGTATGCAATTGCGGCTCGACAAATTATCGCGATATGCCGGGCATTCAATTCGATTATGTTGTGCCGGGGATTATGCAATATGGCGATATTGAGGATGTTGTGCGTCTCGTGGAGCCAACAAATTTGCTCATTCTCGGCGGCGATCAGGATAAGTGGAGTATTGGTATTGAGGCGATGGTGGCTTATGCACAATCTGCGTTCCAAACCGGGCTACTCGATAGCGGCGTTTACGCGGGTGGCCATCAATTTACACCCGCTATGCGTGCGCGTGCGTATCAGTTTTTTGATGATCATTTATCAATCGGCTGAAGGAAAATAGAAAATGAAAAACCATTTTGACGTTGTGGTTATTGGTGCGGGAATTTTTGGTGTAACGGCCGTTAGCGAACTCCAATCGCGCGGGTACAAAACAGCATTGTTGGACCCTGGCCCACTGCCACATCCATTGGCCGCTTCGACCGACATCAGCAAAGTCATCCGCATGGAATACGGCCATGACGAAACCTATATGGCTATGGTCGAGGCCGCGCTGCCGTTGTGGCGGCAATTAAACGAACGTGTAGGCACAACGCTATATCACGAAGTTGGTGTAACCATGTTTACACGCCAACCGATGGCTCCCGGTGGCTATGAATACGAAAGCTTTCAGATGCTGCAAAAACGCGGTCATGCGCCGGAACGACTCAACGCCGATGAAATTTCGCATCGTTTTCCGGCCTGGAAACCAGGCGCCTATATTGATGGCTTTTATCATCATCTGGGTGGCTTTGCTGAAAGCGGTCAAGTTGTAACTGAATTGATTAAACTGGCTCAGAAACAAGGTACGGCCTTGTTTGCAGGGCAAACAGTCAATGATTTAGTGCGCGAAAACGGCCGTATTACCCACATAAACACGTTTGAAGGCGAAACCTTTCATGCGGGCGAAGTCGTCGTCGCGGCTGGTGCTTGGACACCCTTGCTCGTTCCCGAATTGGCTCCAATAATGGCTGCCTCTGGACATCCTGTTTTTCATTTAGAAACGGCCGTTCCCAAAATCTTCACTCCGCCCACCTTCACCGTTTTCACTGCTGATATTGCTAACAGTGGTTGGTATGGTTTCCCGCTGCACCCCCATGAAAACGTAATCAAGGTAGCCAATCATGGCGTGGGTCAACGACTGCATCCAAGCCATGATACGCGCATCGTCACGCAGGAGGACGAGGTAAATTTACGTCACTTTTTGGCCGATACCTTCCCAGATTTAGCAGAAGCACCCATCGTATATACACGACGCTGTCTCTATTGTGATACATTAGACGAACATTTTTTGATTACTCGCCATCCAGAAATTGACAATCTGACAATCAGTTCTGGTGGCAGCGGGCACGGTTTCAAGTTTGGCCAGATATTGGGGATGTTGACAGCAGCGGCCGTTGCACGTGAAGAGCA
>JAGRDI010000208.1:0-6858 GCA_020432765.1 Anaerolineales bacterium
GAGGATTGTGGTGGGTTGGCATAAACGGCCGTTGACCACCAACAACAACGCTTCAACCGGCAATTTGATTTCCAACTCCCGCAAAACATCCCCAATCGTACTGCCATCAGCAAGTTGTAACGTTAATTCGCGCTGCAGCCCTTGCGGCGTTTCGCGTTGTAAGATTGTGTGTAAACGCACAGTGACGACCACTTAATTAACCTTCCACAGCTCACACAAGTTTTCGTCAGTTTCAGATTTGTCAAGTTTCTACCACGAGCGGCGTGTGAACCAATAGTCTAAAAACTTGACAAATCTCGCCACTAAAGATTATCAAAGAGAGTATCTAACGTTTTGTTGGGCACATCGAAAACGGGATCGAGCGGCGGCAAAGCTTCGCGTGTCATCCATTCTGGTAAACGGTCATCTGCTGTTGTGAATCCAGCGGCATGGTTAAAGGCGCGTTCGAGTAAAATCGTTTCACGCCCCAAACTTTTTAAAATATCTGTATCGACCTGCCAGCCGTAACGTGCATTGAGCAAATCGCGAATAGATTCTGGAGAAGCGCCAAAGCCGAACCCGGCAAACACACAGGCACCAAGTGTATCGTAGCCAGCCATTGCCAACTGCGCATTTAGCGAAACATCCGCCTGTATGTAAGGATCAAGATGATCGATTTGAGCGCGAATGGTGAGGCCGCAAGTGTGGTCGGCACCTTGCGGCGACGTGGCGTAGGTGACGCCGGTGCCTTTGATGGCACGCGGATCATACGCCGACATCGCTTGCCCTTTAACGGCCGCTACACGCTCGACGCCTAGAACACGACCCGTAACGGCCGCACCATTGCCCAACATGCGACCCAAAGGTGAACCTACGCGAATTTCATTGAGCAGCGCCAGGGCGCGTTCACCATCACCAAAGTTCATTAAACCAGCATCGGCAGCCACACCCAACGCTGCTCCGATTTCAATGCTGTCCAGTCCCAGATCATTTACCTGCCAGTTGAGACGTGCAATGGTATCTAATGAATCAATGCCCAGATTTGAACCCATCAGTCCAATGGTCTCATATTCAATCGGCGACACAATTTCTTCACCATCGGTGCCGCCAAAAATATTGGAACAGCGAATCGTACAGCCCGCCATACAAGCGTGGGTGGTTTCACTGGCACCACCGCGCAGCAGCAAGGTTTCGCGTAGTTGTTCGCCGCTAATTTTGTCCACGCCTTCAAATTGACCGCTGGAAAAGTTGCGTGTGGGAATTGCACCAAAGCTGTTGCACATGCCCGCAATCGCGGCCGTGCCATAATCTGCATACACTTGGGTTTGCGTGTGGCCCATGAGCGCTTTGTTATACGCTTTTTGGGCGGCGCGGAATGCTTTGTTATCGGCGATAGGGGGTTTATTGGTGCCACTTTTGTCGAAAACAATCGCTTTGAGCTTTTTAGAACCCATCACCGCACCCAAACCGCCGCGTGCATTGATGCGTGAGGGCACTTGATCTTTGTCGATATTTTGAATACCGGCGCCGGCTAACTGCATTTCTCCACCCGGGCCAATTAGAGCGATGGCTACTTTGTCGCCAAAACGTTCGATAAGCAGCGGTGCGGCTGCATAAACACCCAAGCCGGCGAGATCGTCGGCAGGCATGAATTCGGCTCCTTTTTGGCTTAAATGCAGCAGCCACCAGTTGGAATCAGTTGGTTGATCTTCGATGATTAATGTTTTGATGCCTAAGTGGGTCATGTGGAGGCCGGTACGGCCGCCGGCATTACTCTCTTTGATGCCGCCAGTGAGCGGGCTTTTGCCACCCACAGAAATGCGATCGCAGCTAGAAAGCATGTGGCCGACGAGCAGGCCAGGGGCAAAGATGAGCTTGTTGTGTGGGCCAAGCGGCTCACAGGCAGCATCAACTTCATCCAGTAGAATACGAGCCAATAGGCCGCGCCCACCAAGTTTTTGCCACGAGTCAGGCACAGCTTCATGGGTTAAGGTTTGTGTACGTACATTGATACGCCAGGTTTGCATAGGGAAAACTCCAAGAAAGCGATTGGCTTGTCAGTGGATTAGCCGGTCGGCGCTGACAAGCTGTTTGCTACATTTCTTCGCGATAGGTAAAGCCATGTTTTTTGCGTGCGCTGAGAACGGCACGGCGTAGGATTTCGTAAACGGCTTCAGGGTCGCGTATATTATTGAGCGTGATTATGGCATGGCTGGAGTCATGGCTGCGAATGGTGATATCACCTAGTTTGAAGAGGCGCTCGCTAAAGGTTTGAGCGTAGTCGACATCTTGGATGCGTACTAATTCGACGTTTTCGCGCGATTTGCCAAACATGCCTTCGGTAATGCGGACTCTTTCGTCTGTAATGAGGTAATGAGTGACCATGGAGAGAAACGGCCGTCCTTCCCATAATACGTCTTCTTTATCGTCATTGAGTATGTCTGGGGTAACGGCCGTGTCTTTGCCAGCCAATTCTTGCTCCTCAACCAACGATTTATCAATTTCAGCATCCATTTCTAACATGGCGGCTTCTGTGGTCAATTCTACCAAAGCTTCCAGTGTATCTTTGTCCAGTGCCGAGACATCCAGATCAGCTTGGGCAACGGCTTGCCAGATACGCGACTTAATGCGGGCTTGTGTTCCTATGGGTGTCATCAAAAATCTCCTGTTTTTCTAGAGTAAGGATGAATGGTTAGTTCTATGGCTTGATTATACGGATGTCTAGAAGCGTTTCCAAATTTTTAAGTACAAACAAATTTGTTTTGTTGTTAATTCATTTTCGATTTTGTATACTTGCATAAAAGCGCTGAACTTCCTTATTAATACATCCCAAATTATCGCGTTTAATGCTCAAACCCCCTACATTTGCGTCAGAAAAGGAATATATCGCGCAGCGAACAGATGTTGATTTCTGGCGGCCATTTGTTATTGAGATTTTGGCGCGTTACAAACTGATTGATGCCAGACGAGAATTGGTAACTGGAGTTGGCGGCACGTTTCCAACCTTTCTCTATGGTGATGTTGTGGTGAAGTTGTTTGGCTTCTTACGTTCATGGCATAAAAGTTACACGGCCGAATATGCAGCCCATACCCTTCTTGCCAGTGACCCGAGAATCACCGCGCCCAGTTTGTTGGCAGCAGGACGGTTGTTTGATGATGACAACGCCGCCTGGCCATATTTGATTTCCTCGCGCCTGGCCGGCGTTTCCTGGTATGCTGCTGAATTGACTGGGGTGCAGCAGCTTGAGGTTGCTGCCGATCTGGGCAGACAAATTCGGCGTGTGCATGCGCTGCGCCCGTTTAATAACCCAGCACTTGAAGATTGGCCGAGACTTGATATGGTAACGGCCGTCACACAAAGTTCGCTGCCGCCACATCTGGGTGCGCAGGTTGACGATTTTCTTGCCCGGCTTGGGCCATTTGACAGGACATTTGTCCACGGTGACCTTTTTGCACGCCATGTGTTTGTGGAAAATGGGAATCTTGTTGGTATCATCGACTGGGGCGATGCCATTGTAACCGATCGTCACTATGAACTTGCTAAACTGCATCTGGATACATTTGATGGCGATAAAACGTTGTTGCGAGTTTTTCTAGAGGCCAGTGAGTGGCCAGTCGAGACAGATTTTGCCCTAAAGGCGCTGGGTCTTGCTCTTTACCGGCAGGCAATGGGTTTTGTCCAGCATTTTTCAAACGACACCTTCCATAAACTGCCGGCCCTGCTGCCACTACAAGATATCGAGACGCTGGACGAGCTTGCAAATGAACTTTTTGCTGTCTAATTATTGAATTAGGCTCAGTTTCATGCTAGATTGAGTTGGGGATGATGATTTGTATTGAATTGAAAGGAGACTCAATGAAACCCTGTCCGGAATGTCAATCAAATAACGTTTATCGATATGAAAAATATGTTGAGGCTGAAGGTCCATATGGACCAAATTTGCTGCCTAAATTGGCCCCGGGCCTGTTTTCAACTACCAAACTTTTGCCTGTTGTTTGTGTCGAGTGTGGTTACATGCGGTTTTTTGCCGCCAAAGAAGCACGACACAATATTGAATCGTCTAAACATTGGCTGCCTATATGAAATTTTGTGTTGCACAAACCAGACCTCTGCGTGGTGACATCCAGAAGAATATGGATGAGCATATTCGATTTATCGATACGGCCGTTGCCTACCAAGCGGATCTCATCATCTTCCCAGAGCTATCTCTAACAGGATACGAACCAACCCTCGCCAACGCATTAGCGACAAATCAAGCAGATGGCAAGTTTGACATATTTCAAAATATCAGCAACAAGCATGCGCTAACCATTGGCGTTGGTGTACCAACAAAAAGTGATGCCGATGTTTTTATAAGTTTGATTCTTTTTCAGCCATACAAAAAAAGACAAACCTATTCTAAAAAGTATTTACACATTGATGAAAAAGCCTATTTCAAAAGTGGTCAAAATTTCCCAATCCTAAAATTGAGTGCATTCAATATTGCCCTTGCAATTTGTTTTGAGATATCCGTTCCTGCGCATGTGGAAACGGCCGTTAAAAACGGTGTAGATATTTACATTGCTAGTGTAGCAAAATCTGAATCTGGCGTAGAACAAGCCGCTGCAAGGTTATCTGATATTGCAAAAAAGCATGCAATCCCGGTCATGCTGTCGAATTGCGTGGGACAATCTGATGATTTTGTCAGCGCCGGAAAATCATCCGTTTGGAATCACAACGGTATGTTGCTTGCACAATTAGACGACGTGCATGAAGGCATCATCATTTATGATGTGGTCACGCAGGAACACCTTGCAAAAACGATCTAAAAGTCAATCTAAAACGGCCGTTGACACAATAGCTCGCATGTTCTATAGTTGAATGATTATGAATACGATACAAAATCCAAGGAGGTTTGTATGCAATTAGGTGCATTTTCAGTCAGTTTAAGCGTAAAAGATATCAAAGTCTCTAAATCTTTTTACCAGAAATTAGGCTTTGCGGTTTTTGGAGGCGATGAGACCCAAAATTGGTTGATCATGAAAAACGGTGATCATGTTATTGGGTTGTTTCAAGGGATGTTTGAGCAAAATATTCTAACCTTTAATCCTGGTTGGGATCAAAACGCCCAACCTGTTGATTCTTTTACAGACGTGCGTGATCTGCAAAAAGCGCTCAAAGCACAAGGTATAAAATTCGCAAGTGAAGCTGATGAGCGGTCAACTGGCCCCGCGAGCTTTATTGTCATGGATCCGGATGGAAATCCAATTTTAGTTGATCAACATGTTTAATTGATTGGATGTCTACGCCAATTTTAGCTGCCAAGCTGTTTATTCCTATGCCAAGATAAAAAGTTTTCTTTCGCTCGCGTCTGAAGCGGTGGTGCTTGAGCGTGAATTGGGGCTGGTGTAAAGCAATACGGCCGTTTTCAGTTATACTCTTCCCCTAAACAAACAGTTTTAGAAAGGATTAAGAAATGAAAAATATTGGCATTATCCATTTCAAAGTTGGGGGTACCGATGGCGTATCGCTGGAAATAAATAAATGGAAGCAGGTTTTTGAGGAGTTGGGACATAATGTTTACTTGTGTGGTGGCGATTTAGGTAAGGGTGACGGCACACTTATCGAAGAAATTTATCACCATACGGCCGTTGCCAAACGCCTCTATACCAATACCTTCATCGCCCTCACAGATTATGACGAAGTTGCCTATCATGCTGAGTTGTATGACCTTGCTGAGCAGATTGAGAAGCGCCTGAAAGCATGGATCGAGGAGAAAGAAATCAACTTTTTGGTTCCGCAAAATGTGTGGTCAGTGGCGATGAATCCTGCGGTGGCGATTGCTGTGACGCGCATAATGCGCGATTTGCAGCTGCCGGCACTAGCCCATAACCATGATTTTTATTGGGAGCGGGTCAATGGGGTGGCATTGACATGTAAAACGGCCGTTGATCTTGCCGACTTTTATTTACCACCCCGTGATCCCTTGGCCAAGCATGTGGTGATAAACAGTTTGGCGCAGCAATCATTGTTGGCACGCAAAGGCATTTCCGCCACAGTCGTGCCTAATGTGTTTGATTTTGATGCCCCTCATTGGGCACCAGATGATTACAATGCCGATTTTCGTGAACGCATTGGTTTAGGTGAAAATGACATTTTTCTGCTGCAGGCGACGCGCATCATTCCGCGCAAAGGCATTGAGTTGGCAATTGATGTTGTAGCGGCGCTGAATACACCCGAGAAAAGGGCTGTTTTGAAGGAGCGCGGGTTGTGGAACGGCCGTGACTTTACCTCCGACAGCCGCATCGTTCTCGTTTTGGCTGGTTACGCTGAAGACGATCTGACCGGCAAATATGTCAACCAACTTAAACACCGTATCCTCGAAGCCGAGATTGACGCCCTGTTCATTGAAGATTTTGTCGCAAGTGAACGTCAAACCCGCGACGGACAAAAGATTTATTCTCTGTGGGACACGTATGCCTATGCTGATCTCGTCACCTATCCCAGCTTGTGGGAAGGGTGGGGTAATCAACTTTTGGAGGCCATTCGCGCCGAACTGCCCATTTTGTTGTTTGAATATCCTGTATATGGGACCGATATAAAACGAACAGGCTTGAGTGCTGTATCTTTGGGAAATAAATTTGAAATGGGTGAGGATGGATTAGCCTATGTCCCGCCAGAAGTGATTGCCACAGCCGCTGATGCGACATTGGAAATGTTGATTGACAAAGAATTGCGCCAGCAGGTTGTAGAGCATAATTTCCAGATCGGTCAGCAGCAGTATTCCATGCAAGCGCTCAAATTACATCTAGCAAAATTACTGGCTGAATTTGATTGAAACGACTAGATCGAATTAAGGCGTGCACGAATTTCAGCCAATTCATGGTAGCCATTATGTA
>JAGRDI010000208.1:6946-11675 GCA_020432765.1 Anaerolineales bacterium
AATTTAAGACAGCCTTTACACCATTGAGGTTTTTGTCGAATTCTATGGCTTCATGCGTGATCAGTTCGATAGAGATCGAGGCAATACCCTGCGTTGTCAGCCAATCGCCGGCATCACCGGTTATTTCATAAAAATCGAAAGAATCGAAGATTGGATAAGCGGCTGCATTTGCATACACTGTTGCCAGATCGGAGGAAGGAGCATGCAAATTGCCACAGCCAGATACAAAGACACCGTTGGCCGCGCTGTGCAAAAAGATCACAGCTTTTGGGTTTTGAGAGAGGAAAAAATTGCGCAGCGCGTTTGTTTCTGGTTCGGAAAAGGGAGCTGTGCCGCCGCTGACTTCTGTGTTGCGCCAGAGAGCGGTGGGTTTCCAATTGCAATCCCAGTTACGGTTTAAATCGACGGGCAAGCCATTGATTGTGTTGGCACTAAAGCGTCCCGGCGAGGTGTCTTGCCGGATGTCGGCATTGTCGAAGTTGCCGTCTTCGCCGGAAATCAGGTAATGGCCGTCGGGGTTGGCTGACGGGATAATGGTGAGGGTAACATTTGCAGGGATTTCTGACGGGTTGTCGGTGAAATAATCAATCAGGCGATGGGCGAGCACGATGCTGTTCCATTCATAGCCGCCATGTATCCCGCCAACAAGCATAAATTTGTTTGGACCTTGTCCAAATTGATGCGCGAAAAGTGGGCGACCTTGTACTGAACGGCCGATCTCAAAGGTTTGGGATATTGGCAATTCTTCAGAAGGGAGAAGTGTTGGGATGGTTGGGGTATTTATTGGCTGAGGCCGGCTGGTGGCAGCGGCCGTTGCCGCAGCTGTCGGGATGGGGAGCAAGGTTGGTGTAGCAGGAACGGCCGTTGCTGTCACGATTGTCTGCAGCGAAGTAGCATGTGCTGTCGGAGAAGCTGGTGCCGGGAATGTGGGGGGAGGCGGTATTGGAGCGGCTGGATCGATAATCGCTGTTTCTTTGGTTATGTCAACTAAATTACTGGATGATTCAGGGACAAATGAGGCAGGTTGACATCCTGTTAGTAAGGTAAGTGCTGCTGCAATCAGAAGGTAGATGCTGTAAAATGAAGAGTTATTTTTAACGACCATAGGTGTCTAATGTTGCCAACATGCCCGCCAGGTTATTGTTCCAATCCATGCTTGTATATTCTGGCAACAAAATCGCGATGGCTGGCACACCCTGATCATCGAGCCAGTTGCTGCCATCTCCGTTTAACTCTTGATTGGTTAGGCTTTCAAAATCCTCAACCGGATAACCGGCAGCAATGCCATACGTGAGCGCCACTGGCTGCGAGACCTTGGGGCCGTCTTGACAAGCCCCGGCAGCAGAAAGTCCATTTGTCGCACGCGCTTCCCAGAACACAACGGCACGTGGATTCAGACTGATGATGAAATCGCGCAGTCCTTGCGTTTCTGGTTCAGAGAAAGGCGCCGCACCCCCACTGCCATTGACGACATTGCCACGCCATTTGGCATCTCGATCCCAGCGACAATCCCAATTGCGGTTAAGATCGACTTGGTTAGCATTAAGACGGCCGTTTAATTCCCCCGGGGCATTGGGACTGTCGGGATTAGCATTAGGGACAATGTATAACATGGCCGTTTCAGGGATGCGCTCTGGATTATCTGTGAAATAATCAAGCGCATTTTGCGCCAATGAGACAGTTGCTGGAGCAAAACCGGCATGGAGGCCGCCGATAAAAATGATCACATTGCTGCCTCCACCTAAACGGACTGCCTCAATGGACTTACCTTGCACTGAACGGCCGATAGTTATCGTTTCTGGACCGCGATCCGGCGACGGGCTGGGTATTGGTGTGTCGGTTGGCGCTGGCGGTAGGGTATTTGTAGCGCTGGGAGCAGCTGTGGTAATTATTTCAGCCGGCTCGGAATCAGTTGGCGTAAGGTCACCCGATGCAATAGTTTCAGCACTATTTTCGGTAGGCGTTTGAACTGCAAAGACAAGATTCTCAGTGGGTTGGGCGGTCGTTTGTGTGTCTGGATTTGTTTGCGGGGGTGTTGATGTAATCGTTAAAGCGGGTAAAAATTGCCAGGCCGCAATTAACAAGGCAATGATTAGCAGCGGAATCAAGATCAACCCATAACGTCGCGCCGATTTTTTTGTAGGTTGATCCAAGGTGGTAGGATCGGCCGTTACGATTTTGGATTCACTAAGCCGATATTGGGACGTAGGATGCGGCTCCCATAAACCGGCAGATGTGATCACGCCGGGGCCACCTTGGGCTTTCAGTGCCGTATTAATCGCCCAATGCATTTCGCCCGCCGTTTGGAAGCGTTTGTTTGGCTCTTTTTGCATGGCCGTTTCGACAACGGCGATCGTTTCCGGTGGCAGATCAGGGCGCAGTCTAGCCAAAGGCTCGGGTTGTTCGTAGACATGACTGTGTAGGATAGCAATGGGATCGGTGGCTTCGAAAGGCCGGCGTCCAGCCAGCATTTCGTAAAGAATGACACCGAGGGAGTAGAGGTCGGAACGGCCGTCTACCGCTAACCCACGTGCTTGTTCAGGCGACATATAATGGGGTGTGCCGATAAGTGTGCCGGTTTGGGTCAATTTTTGACTGCCAGAAACGGCCGCAATACCCAAATCGACGAGGACGGGACGGCCGTCGCCCCGAATCAAAATGTTGCTGGGTTTAATATCACGATGGATGATGCCCGCACTGTGGGCAAACTGGAGCGCATCTGCCATCTTGCCAATGATCGATAATGCCTGGTTGCGCTCGATCAGTTCGCCGCGTTGGGCGGTTTTCAGCAGTGTATCGCGTAATGCTCCGCCTTCGACATACTGCATGGCGATATATGGCTGACCGGTTGATGTCTCGCCAATGCGGTAGACATGCACGATATTGGGATGATCCAGTTTGGCGACCGCCCGTGCTTCGCGTTGAAAGCGCTGCACAAACTGTTCATCAGCCGCCAGTGTTGGCAGCATAATTTTGAGCGCCGCTTTGCGCTGTAAGCCTTCCTCATAAGCCAGAAACACATCCGCCATGCCACCGCGGGCGATATGTTTTTGGATCTGATAAGGGCCAACCTGTGTGCCGATTAATGCTTGTGGGTCTGTCATATGGTGAATGAGATAATTATCATCTGGCTGCCTCCGCGCTCAAAGATGGCGGTGCGGCTCAGAAATTACTGTACAAGGTCATCAAATGATAAATTTAGTTCAATGGCGAGCGCTTGTAGAACGGCCGTTGCGCCGGAGCACGCTCCCGTTTCTGAAGGATGATTAAATCACTTTGCTGAATTTTGTAAATGACGTGCCATTTGCCAACAAGCAAACGATAACCTGGACGATTTTGCAGTTTGGTGACATTTTTATGTGAGGCATATGGATTTACAGCTATCTCTTCAAGCTTATTCTGTATTCGCCCAGCCATGTTGCGTGGCATTTTATACAACGACTTTAAGGCTGATTTAACAAATGCGACAGAATACATGCAGCCAATTGTAGCATAGAGCAAACATAGAACCAAAATAATATTGGCCGAAAGTGAATATTTGTACTGTTGTGCGCTGCCATCTCAGCGTGTTTTAGGCGCTGCCTCCCCCAGCCATGATTCCGTTGGCAGCCTGCTGCGGCATATGTTATTTGTGGAAACGGCCTATTTGCAGACCTGTAAAGGAGAGCCATTATTTTGGAAAGCGGTCAGGAATGGCCATGGTAACGGCTGCAATCAGAATTGGATAAGTTACGGCCGTTGCCGAAATCCTGCAAAACCCTCAAAAGGCAAAAGCTGTTGTGGAACACAACTACCAGCGGGGGCTTGAACATCTCTCGTACCAGACACTGGGCCAAACGCTTGACCGATTACTATCTTAACCGCCTTGGGCGCCAACATCGCCAAACGTACTAGATAGATTGCGGATCAAGCCACGAAATTCAACCACAAAGCAAAGTCTGTTATAATGCTGGTATGGATACTCAACAAACATATGCAGCTTATCTGCCGCACATCAGAAAGCGTTGGGAAGCGGAACAAAAAGGGTGGCAAGAACGACGGCAGCAAGCATGGATTGTTGCGCGCCAGATAGCCACACTGCTGCACGACACGTTTGGTGCCGAACAAGTTGTAGTTTATGGTTCCCTGGCGGGAGAAGGCCCCTTTGATGCGCGTTCGGATATTGATTTGGCCGTGAGTGGTGTGAAGTCGGCAGACTTTTTTCGAGCGTATGCTCAGGCGATGTCGCTATCGCCTGCTTTCGAGATAGATCTGATCGACCTGGCTGATTGCACACAGCAATTGAGAGAAGCCGTTCTGCGTGGCGGGGTACAATTATGATTACACAGTACAATGTTTTACGCAGGCGGCTTGAAACTGAATGGGTCAATGTGCGTGCGGTGGCGGAAAAAGCACAAGCTGCGTATGCTGATGGTGGGACCTATAAGGTTGATGCGTCATCACTCAGCTTGCATAGTTTTTATAGTGGTGTCGAACGCATCTTTGAATGGATCGCACGTCAAATTGATGGGGGATTACCTGAAGGTTCGTCGTGGCATCGCGAATTATTGCAGCAAATGACGTTAGATATTCCGAATGTACGGCCGTCTGTTATCCAGCCATCGACGGCTAAATTGTTAGATGAATTTCTCGGCTTTCGCCATGTGGTGCGCAGCCTTTATTCTTGGGAGCTGGAACCGGCTAAAGTGGAGCGATTACTCAGTATGCTGCCCGAAACGGTGCAGGCAAC
>JAGRDI010000209.1:0-15573 GCA_020432765.1 Anaerolineales bacterium
ATGAAGTACAGAGTGCATTGGGTGATATTGGTTATGATGGCCCAGTGGTGATTGAATCGTTTACCTCTGATGTGCAGTCGATTGCCAAAGCAGCAGCGATCTGGCGCTCGTTGGCCAGCAGTCAGGATGAATTAGCGGCCGATGGGCTGAAGTTTTTGAGAGGTTTGTTAGCTTGATGTCAAAGACGATAGCATTAATTGGGGCGTTGGACACCAAAGGGGCAGATTTCGCCTTTGTCAAACGCCAAATCGAGGAGCGCGGTCACCATGTGCTCATGATTGATGCGGGTGTTGTAGGTGAACCGAGCTTTGAACCGGATATTGCTGCCAGCACATTAGCAGAAGCGGGTGGCAGCAGCCTGGCAGACTTACGTGACCAGGCGGATCGCGGCATGGCAATTGACACGATGACTGCGGGTGCGGCCGTTATTGTCAAACAACTGTTCGATGCGGGCAAAATCGATGGTATTTTGGGCATGGGTGGCTCGGCGGGTACGATTATCGGTACGTCGGCGATGCGCGTTTTGCCGTTGGGTTTTCCAAAGGTGATGGTGAGTACATTAGCGGCGGGAGACACAACTGCTTATGTAGGTGTCAAAGATATTGTCTTAATCCCATCGGTGGTTGATGTGGCCGGTGTGAATCGGATTAGTGCGCGGATTTATGCCAATGCGGTAGGGGCGATTGTGGGGATGGTGGCAACGGCCGTTCCTGAAATAACAGAAAAACCCCTTATTGCCGCTTCTATGTTTGGCAACACAACCCAACTCGTTGACCAATGTTGTGTCATTTTGGAAAAACACGGCTATGAAACGCTCGTTTTTCATGCAACCGGTACAGGTGGACGTGCCATGGAAAGCTTGATTGCCGAAGGTTATTTTGATGCCGTTTTAGATGTGACAACCACGGAATGGGCGGATGAATTGGTTGGTGGTGTGCTCTCAGCCGGGCCCGGTCGTCTCAATGGCGCAGCAAAGCAAAACTTGCCGCAGGTGATTGCGCCTGGCTGCCTGGACATGGCTAATTTTTGGGCGCCCGACACGATTCCAGCCCAATTCAAAGAGCGCTTGTTCTACCATTGGAACCCAAATGTTACGCTGATGCGCACTTCGCCAGAAGAAAATGCCCAATTGGGTCGTATTCTGGCCGAAAAGGCAAACCAATCAACTGCACCGATTGCCTTTTTCCTGCCCTTAAAAGGGGTCTCGATTTTAGACTCACCCGGCGGCGAATTCTGGATGCCGGCAGCGAATCAGGCGCTTTTTGATGCCATCAAACAACATGTACGCGCGGATATTCCTGTGATTGAAGTAGATTGTAATATCAATGATGCTGCTTTTGCTGAAGCGGTCACTGGACAGTTATTAGCGTATTTATAAAGTATTGCGTACTGCGTAAAACTATCTGCTACGCAATACGCAACACGCAATAGGTGAAATATGCCATTTATTCAAAGATCAGAAGCGTTAAGACGTTTGCGAGACAATGTTAGCAACGGCCGTGCCATCATAGGCGCGGGCGCGGGCACTGGTATTTCGGCCAAGTTTGCCGAACGTGGCGGAGTCGATTTGATTATTATTTATAACAGCGGCCGTTACCGTATGGCCGGGCGCGGCAGTTTGGCCGGTTTGATGCCCTACGGCGATGCTAATGCGATTGTGCAAGAGATGGCTGCCGAAGTGCTGCCAGTTGTCAAAGATACGATGGTGTTGGCCGGGGTCTGCGGCACTGACCCGTTTCGTCTCATGCCCGTATTGCTCAAAGAACTCAAAGCGATGGGCTTTGACGGCGTGCAAAACTTTCCCACAGTAGGGTTGTTTGACGGCACAATTCGGCAGGGCTTTGAAGAAACAGGCATGGGATATGGGCTGGAAGTTGACATGATTGGCGAGGCGCACAAACTCGATATGCTCACTTGCCCCTATGTCTTTGACCCTGATTCGGCACAAGCGATGGCAGCGGCTGGTGCTGATGTACTCGTACCGCATATGGGCTTGACGACCAAAGGGGCGATTGGGGCCACAACAGCCTTGACTCTAGACGATTCGGTTAAACGTGTGCAGGCGATGCGGGATGCGGCCGTTCAGGTCAATCCAGATATTATCGTTTTGTGTCATGGTGGTCCTATCGCTGAACCCGAAGATGCGCAATACATTCTGGATAACACCGAAGGCATTGCCGGTTTCTTTGGCGCGTCAAGTATCGAACGCCTGGCAACCGAACCGGCCATTGAAGGCCAGGCACGTAAATTTAAGGCGCTTAAACTGTAGTGTGATTTGGNNNNAAATCAGGGGCGATTTGCCAAATCGCGTTACGAGTACGAGTTGGACACTGGCGGTTTTATGATCAATTTGTTCACACGCTACGCGTGGTAGAAACTTGACATGTCTAGAATTCGCTAGACTCTAGTTACGAGGAGACGCCACGCCGCTGTGCGGCACCAACCAATGAATGAAAATNNNACTGCCAGTCTGTTAATGAACGCGAGCAAGCTGCCCACGCTCCATTTACAAGGGAGAAAATATGAAGGGGAAATTTATAACGACAGATGAAGTTGAACGCGATCAGTTAGAGTGGGGCGAAATTGGCTGGTTAAGTCGGCCGTCGACTACCGAAACCGAGGCCATCACAGTCATGGAAGTCAGACTCGATCCGGGTAAATGCCACGCTTTTCACCGTCATCCTGGCCAGGAAGAAGTCATTTATGTGATGTCAGGTGAGGTGGAGCAATGGTTGGAGAAAGAAAAACAAATATTGCGAACAGGTGATTCGATCTATATTGGAGAAGGCGTTGTACATGCATCCTTTAATGATAGCGATCAACCTGTGCGTTTTATTGTTATATTGGGACCTTGTGCCGGTGACGATGGTTACATCGTAGAAGAATTAGCCGATCAAGCTCCCTGGAACAGCTTGCGTTAGCCGATTGAAATCTACGGCTTGGGATACAAGGTTTGTTAAAAACAGACTCTAAACTGTTTACCAAATCAATAATTCAACATGATTTATCATGTTTTCACACGTTAGCTGCAGAATTCATTCTGTAGAGAGAGAAAAACAATATTTTTACGGATTGCCGGCTATACTTCCGCATTCTGAAATCCACAATCCGCATTCATTTGGAGGAACCAATGTCAAGACCAGTAACATTATTCACCGGACAATGGGCCGATTTGCCCTTTGAAACGGTCTGCGCAAAAGCCAAATCGTTTGGCTATGATGGTGTTGAAATCGCCTGTTGGGGTGACCATTTTGAAGTTGATAGAGCATTAAGTGAGGATGGTTACATTCAATCTCGTCATGATATTTTAGAACAACATGGTCTAAAAGTGTTTGCTATTAGCAATCATTTGGCCGGCCAGGCAGTTTGTGATCGGATTGATGAGCGGCATGAAAGCATTTTGCCGCCACGCATTTGGGGGGATGGCAAAGAAGATGGTGTACGCGCCCGTGCTGCCGAAGAAATGGCTAATACAGCCCGCGCTGCTGCAGCACTGGGTGTTAAAGTTGTCCCAGGTTTTACGGGTTCGCCCATTTGGTCAATGGTTTATTCTTTTCCTCCTAATCCACCCGATTTTCTGGAAAAAGGGTTAGCCTTTTTTGCGGATATGTGGCGGCCGATTTTGGATGTGTTCAATGAGGTTGATATCAAATTTGCTCTGGAAGTGCATCCCACCGAAATCGCATTTGATATTGCAAGCTCGGAAAATGCACTCAATGCACTAGATGGACACAGTGCCTTTGGGTTTAATTATGATCCCAGCCATTTTGGCTATCAGGGAGTGGATTATGTCGGTTTCATCCGCAAATTTGCCGACCGTATTTTCCATGTGCATATGAAAGATGTGTATTGGTCATCTCGATCGACTGAGGCGGGTGTGTTTGGTGGGCATCTCAACTTTGGGGATCCGCGCCGATTCTGGGATTTCCGTTCGGTGGGACGCGGTTCAATTGATTTTGAGGAGATTATCCGTGCCTTAAACGACATCGGTTATGATGGGCCGCTTTCGGTTGAATGGGAAGATGCACGCATGGATCGTGAACATGGCGCAACGGAATCATGTGCTTTTGTGAAGCGTCTGGATTTTGCACCTTCGGCTGTTATGTTTGATGCTGCCTTTGCCAAAGATGACGAGCCAATTACACCTGCATTTCCTGATAAATACGTTGGTAGAGCTTAGGAGGATTCGATGAGCGAAAAGACACAATCTTTTACTGAGATGGCGAGTTCAGTGGTCGCCGATGATATTCCTGAAATTGGCGTGGGAATGTTGGGTTATGCGTTTATGGGTAAGGCGCATTCGAATGCATTCAAGACGATTCCCTACATGATGTACCCACCGCCGGCTATCCCGACATTGGCTGCGATTTGTGGGCGGAACGCAACGGCCGTTGCTGCTGCAGCAAAACGGTTTGGATATGCCAACCATTACACAAACTGGCAAGATATGTTGGTCGATGATGCCGTGCAGTTATTCGACAACGGCGGTCCCAATGATGCCCATGCCGAACCGACAATTGCGGCTGCCCAGGCCGGTAAACATATCCTTTGTGAAAAACCGCTAGGACGCACAGCTGAAGAATCCAAGATGATGTTGGATGCTGTTGAAAAAGCAGGTGTCAAACATATGGTGGCATTTAATTACCGCTTTGTGCCGGCCATACGCCAGATTCGCAACTTGATCGACAGCGGTGCCTTGGGTCGTATTTACCATTGGCGTGCCTCCTACTTACAAGAATGGATTATGCCTCATTTCGGTACGCCGATGATTTGGCGGCTGGATAAAAGCATCGCCGGCAGTGGTGCTCTCGGTGATTTGGGTGCGCATGTCATTGATTTGGCGCATTATCTGGTGGGTGATATCAAAAGTGTTGGTGCGTTGACGAAGACGTTTATCAGGGAACGGCCGTATGCCGATGGCAGCGGTATGGGTGTTGTTGATGTTGATGATGCTTTTGTTTCCGTTGTCGAATTTGAAAACGGTGCCATTGGCATAATCGAAGCGACACGCTTTGCCGCTGGTCGTAAAAATGCCAATACTTTTGAGATCAATGGTGAATTAGGCAGCATTCGTTTCAATTTGGAACGCATGAATGAGATTGATGTGTTTTGGGTGGGTCAAGAGCCAGTCGTGACACAAGGTTTCTCGAACGTGCTCATCTCTGAACCACATCATCCGTGGTGGGAAAATTGGTGGCCAGGTGGTCATATGATCGGCTGGGAACATACCTTCATCCACGAAATCACCCATCTGCTCGACTGTATCGTCAATGACCGAGAAGTTGGGCCGCACGGCGCGACTTTTGTTGACGGGTATAAAACGGCCGTTATTTGTGATGCGATTGTGGAAGCAGCAGCCAGTAAACGGCAAGTAGATATAAAGTATTGAGATTATTAGATTTACAAACGAAATTGGGTGTTGCGTATTGCGTAAAACGTGCCAATCACGGTATACGCAATACGCATTAGGTCTAAAACGATAGTTAACACAATCTGCGAAAGGTTGAAGGAACACATCTATATGGAAGAAGAAAGAAGCATTACCCCCTTGCCCAAATCGTTACCGATAGCCGCTGTTATTTTGCTTGTATTGGGCTTGATCGCGATTCCCATGGTGCAAAACATTTTCACAGAGCAGCAGTTAGCCAAGAATGCGCTGCTCAATGGCATTCCATTCATATTGATCTTTGCGTCGATCGTCTTGTTTTTCATGTCTTTTATTTGGTTCTTGTCGAATAAACTCAACTTTAGAGTATCCAACCGAACCTATAAAATTTTGGAATACATTATTATCGGTGGAATCATCGTGGGCATTGCGATGATGTTCCAACCCTGGGTGTTTGTCTTGTTCCGTTATGGGTTCTACTTGCTGCTGTTCTCGACCCTTTGTTTCATGGTCTGGAGTCATGTGACCCCGGCAGTCCATAAAGATATTATCGCGGCTGAACTGCCAACAGAATCATAATCCTATGAAAAGAGCTATCCAATTTGAAATGATCCGCTCAGAACTTGAAGAAGTCGTGGGCGAGAACTATATATCGACAAAAGAGAGTGACCGTTTGGTTTATGCGACCGATTGGTTTTGGGTGCCACAAATGTGGCTGGATCGCGGTGAAGAACCGGCCAAACCTGAATTCATCGTGCATCCGGGCACAGTTCAAGAAGTGTCTGACATCATTAAGATCGCCAATGCGTATAAGGTGCCTGTCATCCCGTATGGTGGCGGTTCTGGTTCGCAAGGGGGCGCTTTATCTATCTATGGCGGCATTATCTTGGATTTAAAGCGGCTCAACAAAATCATTGAGATCGACGAGAAATCACTCACGGTAACGGCCGAAGCGGGTATCAACGGAACGCAGCTCGAATGGGCCTTAAACGAACGTGGTTTTACCTTGCCGCACTATGCTGCTTCATCGAATTGCGCGACGCTGGGCGGATATTTGGCTCCGCGTGGTTCGGGAACCATCAGCACAAAGTACGGCAAGGCTGAAGAACTGGTTTTGAGCATGCAGGTGGTGCTGCCAACTGGCGAGATTATTCGCACCCCCATCGTACCGATTCACGCGTCTGGACCTGATTACTTTCATATCTTCTTGGGATCAGAAGGTACTCTGGGCACGATTACCGAAGCCACGATGCAAATCGAATATTTGCCAGAAACACGCCTGATGCGTGCACTCCTCTTTGATAATTTGACCAGTGCGCTTGAAGCCGGACGTTTGATCATGACCAAACGATATGATCCGATGGTCATCCGCCTGTATGATCCGGCCTCAACGGCTTCACGCGTCAAAGCCATTCTTGGCTATGAGCTTGAAGGTGCTTATATGGTGATGGGTTTTGATGGCGATCCGGATCTGGCAGCCTTACAAGAAGCAAAAGCGATGGCCATTTGTAAAGAACTCGGGGCACAGGATTTGGGACGTGAACCGGGCGAAAAATGGTGGGATCACCGTTACGATTTCTATTATCCACCCAAGAATTTGAAGTTCCCCTGGATGTATGGCACAACCGAAACAATCACGACTTTTGACAAGCTCGAAAAGCTCTATTGGGCTGAAAAGCAAGCAGTTGAGGAGACCTATGCAGATTTGGGCATCAAATTCATCGGCCATTTTTCGCATTGGTTCCATTGGGGCGCGTCGTTGTATACGCGCTTTATCATTGAAAATCCACCGCAAAATGCCCAAGAAGCGATTCGACTCCACAACCGCATCTGGAACACCGCGATGACGGCCGTTCTCGAAAATGATGGTATGGTCAACGAACATCATGGCGTGGGCCTTAAGCTTTCGCGTTATATGCGACGGCAGTATGGCCCCGCCTGGCCGATGTTGAAGTCGATAAAGGATGCCCTTGATCCCAATGGGATCATGAATCCGGGCAAGGTAGGGTTTTAGATATGGCCGTTAATTATATTGAAACCCTTGAAAACTGCCGTTTTTGTTTGATGTGTCGGCATATGGCTGCGTTAGCAGTGGTGACAGATGTTGAAACCTTAACACCGCACGGCATTGCGCTGATTGCGACATCTGTAGAGCGTGGTTTGATTGAATGGAATGACGAAACGGTAGGCGTGATCTACAGTGAGCCGGACGGTGGCAATTGTCGTGCTCATTGTGTCTTCGACCAGCCACATCCTGAGGCGGTTGCTGCGGTGCGTGCTGAGTTGGTCGAACAGAATTTAGCACCACAAGTTGTGTATGAGGTGCAGGCAGCGTTGGAAAAATGGGCCACGCCTTTTGCTGAAAAGCCAGTTGAGGCTGCTTCTGGTACAGGTGATGTGGCCATTTTTGTCGGTGACGAGGCTAAATATCTGTGGCCGGGAACGATACCTGCTGTGCAAAAATTAGTGGCAGCAGCCGAGGGAGGGCCGGTGATTATCGGCAACGGCCGTTCCAACGGTTTATTGGCGACATCATTGGGATTGCGGTCTACGGCCGTTGCGTTAGCGGAAGCCAATCTTGCTGAAATCAGAATTTCCGGTGCCAAAACGCTGCTGGTCTTATCGCCTGGTGATTATTTCACCTTCAATCAGGCCTACAGTGAACGGCTGGACGTCGAATTTCCTGATGATGTTGAGATCGTTGAACTGACCACCTGGTTAGCGCAACAAATGGATGCCGGCGTATTGAAGTTCCGAGCGGATGCGGTTGGTGCTGAAGTTACCTATGTCGATCCGACCCATGCGGTGCGTGTGCCTGGGCGGGAAGATATTGTTAGGGGGTTGGTAACGGCCGTTGCTAACTCAAACCCCCTTGAACTCTTCTGGCGGCGTGATCGCGCCCAGCCCGTCGGCAGTACCCATTTGCAATTCAGTAAACCGGAACTTGCCGAAAAATTGACTCGCGCACGCCTACAAGACGCCCAAAACAGCGGCGCAAAAACAATTATTTGTGAAGACCCTGGCACGCTCCATCAGCTCAACAAATACGCATCCGAGTATGGTTTGCAAGTGCAGGGATTGTATGAATTATTAGCAGAGCAAGTTGAAAGCTAATCAGCGCGTCAGCCGGTTAGCAATAAAGCTCACTAACTGATTAGCTGAAATGCTAAAAACATTTATTAACCCATATGAACCGAGGAGGTATTTAACATGCATCTTTCTATGCACAATTGGATGAGAGCAGAACCGATTGAAATCACGATTCGCCGTTTAGCCAAATATGGCTATGAGAGCATCGAAATAGGTGGTGAACCGGAAAAATATGATACAAAAAACCTGCGGGGCGTCCTCAAAGAGAATGGGATTCGCTGCTGGGGATCGATCAGCCTCATGTTTACCGGTTTGGATTTGATTCAAGCGGATGAAGTTGGTCGGGCCAACACCATCGATTATTTGAAGAAATGTGTCACGATGGTCAAAGAACTTGATGGCGAAGTCATGAGCATAGTGCCTTCGGAAGTAGGCAAAGTGAACGCGCAAGCTGATCCGGAAACGGAATGGGCCTGGGGTGTTGCCGGCTTAAAAGAAGTTCATGCTCATGCCCAAAAAGAAGGCATTCGTGTGGCCATCGAGCCGTTAAATCGTTTTGAAACCAACTTCATTAATCGTGCGGATCAGGCTGTTGAGTTGGCCAAAGCTGTGGCTCCGGATTGTGGTGTTTGCCTGGATGCGTTCCATCTGAATATAGAAGAAGCCAACTTTCGCCAGGCGATCTTGAATACAGGCGATTTGCTTTACGATTTCCATGTTGCTGATAATAACCGTATGGCTTGTGGTCAGGGTGCGCTCAACTGGCGGGACATCGTCGGCACGCTCAAGGAAATTGGATATGATGGTGCGCTCACAGTTGAGTTTGTGGCCCCGTTAGATCGCACACCAGCCAATCCATATAAGAACGCAACCGCTTCTGCTGAAAAAGAACTTACTGAAGAACAACTGAAATTCATTGAAGATCATGGTTCGGGTGTGCTTTCGGAAGAATTTTATAGCTGGCTGGTTGAAACCACAGCAAATACGTTGCTGCCATTGATTAAATAGTAGAAATTGTATTGCGTATTGCGTGTTTTGTAGGGTTGGTTATATACATAATACGCTGTACGCAATATTGAAATCCAATACCATTATGCAAAAAAATGTTGTCTTAATCGGCACTCTCGATACCAAAGGGCCGGAAATTAAATATCTGCGAGATCGTTTGCAAGCATTGGGTCTGTCCACGACGGTGATTGATTCTGGCATTTTGGGTGAACCGCTTGATATTGTGCCAGATATTGACCATGCCGAAGCGGCGACTTATGGCGGCACGACGATTGAGGCGTTACGCAATGCGGGAGGGCGCGGCACGGCCGTTGCCGGTATGCGTGCAGCACTTAAGAAGTTGACCTTGGATTTGTATAGAAACGGGCGTTTAGATGCCATCGTCAGTATGGGGGGCGCAGAGGGTGCCGTCATGGGAGCCGCTGCGATGATGGTGCTGCCCGTGGGCGTACCCAAACTGCTCGTTTCGCCGATTGCATCCGGTTACCATTTTTTTGCGCCATTAGTCGGTACAACCGACATGATGGTCGTACATTCAGTGGTTGATATTCTGGGATTAAATCCCATCGCCTGTACGATTTTTGATAATGTAGCTGCTGCGATTGCCGGCATGGTTACACACGGACATGGTTTGCCACAGCCCAAAGCAGGCGAAAAATATGTAGCTGTGACGATGTTGGGCAATACTACCAAAGCGGTCATGGCCATCAAAGAATATTTAGCCGCAAATGCGTATGAAGCCGTTATTTTCCATTCAAACGGCGTAGGTGGTCCAGCCATGGAAGAATTGGCAGCACAAGGCCAGTTCGTGGGTGTGATCGATTTTACGACCAATGAGATTTATGATCCCTTGGTGGGTGGTATTCATGACGGTGGCCCCGACCGGCTCAAACAAATTGGGTTGTTAGGTATTCCACAGGTTGTGGTGCCCGGTTGTATCGACTTTTCAGTTTGGAATGCCGGTACGGTGCCGGCTGAATTAAGTGACAGACCACTTTTTGACCACAATCCTGAATATTATTTGGTGCGAGCCTCACATGATGAAATGATCCAACTGGGTCACATTTTTGCGGAACGCTTGAATATGGCCGAAGCAGAAGTTGTGATTGCCGTGCCGACGGGAGGGCTGTCTTTGGGTAACGTGCCTGGTGGCCCTTTTTGGAATCCAGAAGCGGATGCAGATTTCCTGAAGACTGTGCAGGCGCAGGTCCGCCCGGATATTCCCGTTTTGACTTATGAACGACATGTCAATGACCCTGAATTCGGCCGCGAAGTGGCGGCTTTATTTGTAGAAATGATGAAGAAAAATAATGGTGCAGGCTCCGGGTCGTTCTCCTGACCGTGCCCGCTATGTTGGTATCGTTACGAAAAAGGAATAATAGAATGATTGCAGAAAACGGACGTGATTATAAAGAACTGCCCCACTTGACTACGGGGGATGAAGAATTTCGGTCAAAATTTTTGTCATGGGATATTGGCGACCTGACTTTTGTTGATATTAAGGAATATCTGACACAGAAAGATTTAATTATTGTGCCGATGGCCAGCCTGGAACAACATGGGCCGCATTTGCCGTTGTATACGGATACAGTAACGGCCGTTGAGATGTCACGCCGTGTTTCTGAGTTGATCGGTGTCTTGCACACCCCACCGATTTGGATGGGGTATTCGCCGCAGCATATGCATGAACCGGGCAATGGTCGTGGTACCATCACCATGCGCTCCACAACCATGTTAGCGATTATGTACGATGTCGCCCGCAGCTTGATTCATCATGGTTTTAACCGCATCATCTTCATGAACGGCCATGGTTCCAACGTCAAAATCGTTGATCCCGTACTGCGCAAATTGCGCTATGAAACCGGCGCGCTGATCAGCTTTGTCAAACCCTATATGGAACGGTATGTGGGCATCCTTGAAGGGTTGATGGAAAATCCACCGGAGGAGACACCTGGTTGGCATGCAAGTGAACTCGAGACAGCCCAAGACTTGGCCTGGAACGAAAAGTTGGTACGCATGGATCGAGCAGAACATACCAAAGCCCATATACCTGCATTCTTGCCTCCTACATTTGCCAAAAAAGATGGCATGCCCGATGTTGAATTTGAAGGTTATAACTACTTTAACTTCCCCATGGATCATCACGAATTTATCGAAAGCGGTGTGATTGGCAATCCGCTGCGGGCGACCAAGGAAAAAGGCGAAGAATCGTTCAGCCGCTTATCAAATTATGTGGCACGCGGTATTTTGGAATTGATGAAAGTGCCGGTGGAAGTCCATAATCGGGAATTTATTGATCGTGTGATGTAGAATTTTAGGAAGTAGTTCTCCCTAAAAAGTCCAACTCATGGTGAAAGTTGGACTTTTTGTTTCTAGATTAATGTGGTGGGTGATATCCAAGATAGCGCAATGTCTTGCGTAGGTTAACAGTGCCAGCGCGATTCGGGTGTACGTTTTGTTAGCTCGCATTTATCGCAAGTATATCTGCGCTTCTCTCACGGTTATCCTTGCTCATAAAACCACGCGCAGTAGTTTTGATTTCGTTATGTATCCAGCGCTTTCAAGGGTTAGGCGTGACTCCGCGTTGTAATACCAGCAACCAGCCACAGGCGTTAATCCCATTTCATAGGCGATACTCTTTAAGTGTAAGATAATTGATCTGCCAACTCCGAGTTTTCTTTTGCTTTTTTTGGTGAGTACACCAATGCTAATACAGTTTTCCATTATTTTGTTTCTGACCACAATTCCAATCCCCAGCATCTCTTTTTCTTTTTCGAGAACATATAACTCTTTCTTTTCAATTACATCCTCATAATTATCGAGGAAATCTTCAGCGAAGCCTTGGATTTCGTCCAGGTCTGCCATCTTTGCCAGTCTAAAGTATTCCTTTCCGAATTCTGCTGGTCTGACAGATCTCGCCGTATCTGAAAAATGCAATGCCTGAATTTTTATTTCTTTATAATTTTCTAGAATAATTGAGATTGCATTGATGTCCGTAGTAGGAATGAATGCATCCTTGAGTTCATAAGTTCTTTTTACCTTCTCAAAAATCCTAACTCCTTCAGAAAAATAGATGTCGTCAATGTATAAAATCGTCAGGTGGCTGTTATTTATTCCAAAGAAGCCACATTTTTGAGACGCTATTTCGATTGAATAAAACTGTGACTCGATGATAATGTCCTCAAGAAAATCGTCATAAGGTATTGATATTTGGTTCTTATATTTCCCAAGGAAAGTTAGACAGCTTTCAATATTTGTTTCTAAAAAATGTATATCAATTTCTGCCATGTAAAATTATTCTCCTGTAAACAGTGCGAGCCAACGCCAGCTTCAGCGGGCAGACTGGTCAAGCATATGGAAGGAATCCAGTGAGCCTCAGACTTGCCGCTCCAAATATTGTTGGGTTGATTTCTTTGAGATACTTAACTGTCATATCCTCTCCCTGATCCAAGTCGCTACCTGCTCAACTGTGTGGGTAATAGGTGCATCTGTTGTATCAAGCAAAGAGATTTTTTGCTCTCTTGTGGCTGACGACTCTTTGAACCAGTGGTTGAACTCAATTTGTTGGGCGATGAACGCCTCATCCTGGCTATCACGCCAGCCAGGACGTTTTTTTAGTCGTTCGATTAAAACCTCATCATCGCAAATCAACGCTAGATAGTATACCTCTCTATAGTAACGACGCTCAATACATGGTTCGATAGTGTTGGGTATCGAGCCAGCATTAAATAGCACCAATGGCCGGCCCGATTGACCGATATTCTTGCCCAGACGCAGCCAGGTTTCAAAGAAATCACGGTAATGGTTATCGGGCTTGCTAAACTCAGGTCGCCAGAGAATATCAGCGTCGAGAATGACAACTTCTAACGCTGTGCCCACGAGGCGTTGGCAGACAGTTGATTTACCGGCACCACTGGGACCACAAACAATAAAAAGGGGGAGTTGATGGAAGGAATGCTGGTGCAGACAGAGGGGACAGATGGCAATTGGTCCCTTGGGGTCAATGATTTTATCTGCTCGATACTGACCACAATTGTGACAGACATTTATCATCTTGTGTACCTTGTATTGCAGGATCGTCCTGTCCTCCCCAACGCTTGAACGGCCGTTTCAGCCGCGTTCCGCTAGAGCGTTGGTTACAAGCCATGTTAGCTTGCTTTATCACTGTCCTGTAGATTTTCAAGCATTACGCCGACGCAAAAACCTTGACCTCAGCTTCTAATCTGTTGCCCAACGTCATTTTTGCTTTTTCAACCCCGTAGTGTGTTTGAATGCCCGTCCAAATTTCGCCGGCTTTGTTTAATCTATGTCGTTTTTTTTATCTTCCATCGGTTGCAGCTTGACACCCATCTGTTACCACTTTGCGAATTCCTTGAAGCGCTTCTTCCGGGTTATCAGCTAACCGACTGAGGCTGGGAAACTCAGCACACAGACCACGGTATTCTTCGTCTTCCTCAGACTAAGTAACTCGATAAGTATAACGGTCATGTTCAAGAATCATCACGAGGTGTCTCCAATCTATCAATTGCCTTCAAAACTTGCCTTACCTGATACGCTTTAGCCATTCCCTTGTTATTTTGGATGTTGACACGAGGGTCATCTTGTCAGGGGGCTTGTAAACACGATGGGAAGTGCCAGATTGACGCGGCTCACCCAAAAAGTAGTCACAAACCTTCGCAAGGTCGTTGAAACGAATCCCTTTGGGATTTTGACGCAGACGAAATCTCTTGCCTCCACTAGTTCTTCCAAGGTTCTTTCAGCAAGGATCATTATATTTTCGATATAAATCCCCAAATTCAATTTAGTACCGGCATGCTTAAGAATAAAATGTAGACCTTGCTTTGTAAATTTGCTGACAAGCTGATTAGCTGGCCAGCACCCTCAAGCCCCGCGCTCACCACGAATATAGGCCACGCCCAAAGCGGCCGGTGCGCCAATGTGTTTGCGCAGGGCGGCGCGGGAGCCGATGAGCAGCGCCAGGATGGTCAGGATATAGGGTGTCATTTGCAAGAAGAAGCCGAAGTTGGAGTTGATGTAGAGTGGATTGGTGAAGCCCAACAGCAGCGCGGGTCCTTGTAGGTCGAGGATAAAACGACGCAAGGCGCCAAACAGATAGGCACCCAAGGCCGCCCGCAGCGGATTCCATTGGGCGAAGATCACAAGACCAATCGCGATCCAGCCCTGCCCCGATGTCGTTTGGGTGCTGTACCAACCGGGCGATACCGACAAACTGATCGTCGCACCGGCCAGACCGGCCAGACATCCGCCCACAATCACATAAAGATAACGTAATCGGTAGACGTTGACGCCCATGGTATCGGCCGCATCTGGTTTTTCACCGACGGCGCGCAAGTTCATACCGGGTTTGGTGCGGTAGATGTAGTACCAGCTCAGCGGCGCAAACAGGTAGCCGATATAAACCAGCAGACTGTGATCATCAAAAAAGACGGGACCAATGAAAGGGATGCTCGCCAGCAAAGGAATGTCGAAATTGGGGATCAAGGCCGGGTTTTGGCCGGTCAAGCCTTCGCCCAAGACCAGTGCCAGCCCTGTGCCTAGAAATGTCAGCGACAAACCGCTGACCACTTGATCAGCTTGAAAGTGGATGGTGACAATACCGTGCGCTACACTCAAGATACCGCCGGCAAACATAGCCGCTGCTAAACCAATCCAGGGGCTGCCCGTGGCCAACGAGACGCTAAAACCGGCCATCGCGCCGAGCAGCATCATACCCTCGACACCCAAATTTAGAATACCGGAGCGTTCGGCGAAAATTTCGCCAATCGCGGCAAAAAGCAAGACAGTGCCGGTGGCTAAACCGGCGTGTAAGATAATGACCCAATTCATGCGGCTTGTACCTCCTCTTGTGGTGAACTTGGCTTAGTTGGTTCTTTACGCATAAAACGAATGCGGTAGCGTAATAAGACATCACTACTGATGACCATAAAGAGGATGATGCCTTGCAATAGTTGGGATAGACCTGACGGTTGAATTTCGCGCCCGGCCACGATTAGTGCCCCAAAAAGAATCGAGACAACGATGACGGCGAAGGGATTTAATTTGGCTAACCAGGCGATGATGATGCCTGT
>JAGRDI010000209.1:15630-15764 GCA_020432765.1 Anaerolineales bacterium
TCGGCCATACCGGCTAAACCGGCTAAAGCGCCGGAAACCATAAAGACCAAAATAATATTGCGCACGATGCTCATGCCTGCATATTTGGCGGCTTTTTCATTATCGCCGGTCAATTTGATTTCAAAACCCCATTT
>JAGRDI010000209.1:15827-21266 GCA_020432765.1 Anaerolineales bacterium
CCGCCATGCAAGGTGATGCCGGAGAAGGCTTTGTATTGACGGGCGTAATCGGCCAAACGTGGCAGCCAGGCTGTTTTCTCAAATGTAGGCGTCATTTGGAAACCGGCATCACTCCATTTGTTGAAAATCCAGAAATTGTTCCACAAGATGGCGATGTAGTTGAGCATCAAGGTGGTGATGATTTCGTTGACACCAAAGCGTCCTTTGAGCAGACCGGGAATAAAACCCCACAATGCGCCGCCAATCATACCCATTATGATCATAAAGCCGAGGATGAATATTTTGGGGCTGTCCAGCGGCACGAGCGGGACAAGCACGACAAGGCTGGCAAAAAAGGCGCCCATGTAAAACTGCCCTTCCGCCCCGATGTTCCACAGTTTCATTTTGAAGGCGACGGTACAGGCAAGGCCGACTAGAATAAGCGGCGTTGCCTTCACAAGGGTGTCGGAGATGACGGGCCAACTGCCAAATGTGGCTTGAAAGAAGAATTTTCCGACGCGAATGGGATCGCCGCCGATCAGCTTGAGGATGATGCCGCTGATGATGAAGGCGACAATGACTGAGCCGAGTGAGGTTGCGGCGGGCAGCCAGCGTGGATAATCTTCGACACGTTTTTCAAAATAGATTCTAAATGGCATATCAATCACTCACCTTTTCTAATTTACTGCCGGTCATCATGAGGCCAAGTTCTCCAATGTCGGCGTCGTCGATGTCGACAATGCCCATGATTTCGCCTTCGTAGATGACGGCAATGCGGTCGCTGAGGGCTATGAGTTCTTCTAGTTCTTCTGAGATGAGCAATACGGCCGTTCCTGCCTCCCTTTGCGCCAAAATCAAGTGCTGAATCGCTTCAATCGCACCCACATCCAAACCCCGTGTGGGCTGCACCGCCACCATTAACTGCGGCTCTCCTGAAATTTCACGCGCTAAAATCACCTTCTGCAAATTTCCGCCCGAAAGCTTGCGTGCCATCGTCTTCACCGAGGGGGCCAAAATATCATACTGCTCTTTGAGTGCGTTGGCGTTGGCTGTCGCTTTACTGTAATTGACACGCCATCCTGAACCAATCGGCGGTTTGCGATAGCTTTTCATGATTGTGTTATCGGTGATGGTCATGTTGGGAGCGGAACCGACGTGATTACGGTCTTCGGGCACATGGGCGACTCTTTTCTTGATGGTCGCCATGGGCGAAAGGTTACTGACTTCTTCGCCGTTCACTTTGATGCTGCCGGTACATTCACGCATACCGGTAATGACTTCGGCCAACTCGCTTTGACCGTTCCCGGAGACACCTGCAAAGCCCAATATTTCGCCCTGGCGCACATCGAATGTAACACCATTCAATGCCGGTACACCTTTATTGTTTTCAGCATGCACATCTTTGACCGATAAAACAACATCGCCTGGTTCTTGGGCTTCTTTTTGCACGGCAAACACCACGCTGCGGCCGACCATGAGCTGCGCCAGGCTTTTCTTGGTCATGCCCTCGGTGCTCAAGCCTTCGGCGGTGACGACACCTTTACGCAGCACAGTGACACGGTCAGCAACGGCCGTTACCTCTTGCAGTTTATGGCTGATAAAAATAATCGACTTGCCTGTGGCGACCAATGAACGCATCGTTTCGATCAGATCGTCAATTTCTTGCGGGGCCAGAACGGCCGTTGGCTCATCCATAATCAATATTTTGGCACCACGATACAGTGTCTTCAAAATTTCAACGCGCTGTTGTTCTCCCACAGACAACTGCCAGATATATGCCTTCGGGTCTACGCGCAAGCCATATTGATCTTGTAAATCTAAGATTTGCTGGTCATATTTGGCCAGATTCATAAAAAAGCGCGGCTCTTTGAGCCCTAACAATATGTTTTCGGTTACGGTTTGGGTGGGCACAAGCATAAAATGTTGGTGCACCATACCAATCCCCTTAGCAATCGCGGCGCTTGGTGAGCTAAAGCGAACCGTTTCTCCATATAC
The DNA here is from genome assembly GCA_020432765.1 of Anaerolineales bacterium. GTDB lineage: Bacteria > Chloroflexota > Anaerolineae > Promineifilales > Promineifilaceae > JAACFF01. Next base: position 17,802 of record JAGRDI010000209.1, read on the forward strand.
CTTTATCGTTCCCGATGTAGGATGATAGAGGCCGGAAAGTGCATTCATTAAAGTGCTTTTGCCCGCGCCATTTTCGCCCAACAAAGCATGAATTTCACCTTGTTTAAGCGTAAGATTGACATGGTCATTAGCCAGCACACCTGGAAAACGGATCACAATGTCTTGCATTTCAACGGCATATGGCGTGTCAGACATAGAAAATCCCTCCTAAGTAGTTGATCGAGATTAGCATTGCTTTTTGACTGAGGATGGAGGACAAATGCCCGATAATTCCGTCTTTTGTCCTTCGTCTTCCGTCTAAAAGAACTACTAACGTATTTGCCAACGACTACATAATAAAAGAAGCCAGACTCCCAAAGGAAGCCTGGCTTCTATAAAACCATTTATTCTAGTTCAGGTAATTCGGCGGTGATATTTTCGTTCCACCAATACATACAAGTCTTGCATTCGCTGCCAAATTGGGCAAAGCCATCTAAATCAGCCTGTTCTAAAGATACACCTTCTTCCAGAATGACATTGCCTTGATTGTCGGTGATCGGTCCTTTGAAGACATCGAAGCGCGTGAATTCACCTGCTAACATTTGCGCTAATGTATCTTTAATCAGCGCAATATCTTCTGCGGGCAAATCAGCGACACCGGGTTGCGGTGTTTCACCTTCCATAAAACCCAGCAAACCCATTGACCCGGTATCGGCATCAAAGTATTCCCAACCGCCAACCCATTCATCGTTACGTGAACCTTCGACAATACGGGCATACTCTGGACCCCAATTCCAATACATGGATGTCAGACATGCATCAACATTACAGTTGCCGCTGTAGTCATAGGTGATACCCCATTTGCCTTCGGGGGCAGCCTCGGCTGGAGCCGGTGTATCAGCACCTGTCATAACAACCTGTGCGCCACCATCAAACAAGGATGAAGCGGCCTCTTTTTCCAAAATGGGATCATGCCAGGTGAAGATCCAGCGTACATCGACTGTACATTCGGGGCATGTTTGTTGGGCACCCAAAGCAAAAGCGTTGCCTAAACGCAGCTCTTCGGGAATTGGGAATGTGGCGATGTATCCCAATTTTGGGTTGCCATCGACCTTGGCACGCGAACCTGCCAACATACCAGCCAGATATTTTATATCTTCCATCGCACCCATCAAGTTACCAAAGTTGTCTTCATTAGACTTGAAGCCGGTCAGGTGGATGATATCTACATCAGGGAATTCATCAGCGACGATTTCAGAGGCATCCATATAACCGAAGGATGTGGTAAAGATGACATCAAAGCCTTTACGTGCTAAGGAACGGATAACCTGTTCAGCATCGGCACCTTCTGCCACGTTTTCGACATAAGCTGTATGTACATTGTCAACATTTTCTTCAACATACATACGGCCGACATCGTGAGCTTGAGTCCAGCCACCATCATCATGCGGGCCGACATACACAAAGGCAACATTGTATTTGCCGTCTTCAACAGCAGGAATTTGGTACTTGCTGTCGCCGCCGGCAACTTCCTCGGCTGGCGCTTCTTCTGCTGGGGCAGATTCTTCTACTGCGGCTGACTCGGTGGTGGATTCTTCTGCAGGTGCGGCCGTTTCACCACCACCACAAGCTGTGAGAACCAGACCCAACAGAAGTACAAGAACTACAAAAATCCATAGGCGTTTCATTTTTTAAGTTTCCTCCCTATTCAGGATGATTTTGTGGATGCGTTTTTTGCCACGAATTTCACAATAAGACGTTTAAGTTCATGCATTTCATGGCAGATTTTGCATCTACTTTGATTTGGTAAAAATATTGTCAACGATCAATAAAAAGCGCTTATCTCCTTAACGCATCACCTCCTTGTAGATTGGATTAGGCCAATGCAAAAATATAATGAACTGAGAGGTAAATTGTTTTGGCATTGGCTAGGTTATTCCCACAAGGATCAATTGGATCATTTATTTTCAGGAATAGCCTATTATATGTCAGCATACCTGACTCAAATCATTTTGCCCAATGACATTTTTCCTAAAAATCTGTGTCATTCGTTAGGTGTTTTTATAGTTTGGTAATCAAAACGTTGACCAGCATGATTTTCCAAAACTTTAATTTCTGCTTGGTAGCGAGCCTCTGCTTGTTGGTCACCTGCTAATTGTGCATAATGGATAGCTTGTTGGATGTCATCAAAAGCGTGATTGAATTTTTGTTGCCGACGATAGGCTTGGTTGCGTAAGTAATGGAATTGGGCCAATTGGGCTGCTTGCTGCGGCGTGAGGTAGTCGGGATTTTGATTGGGGAAAGCAACGGCCGTTATAGCATCCGAAAAATGTGTAACAGCTTGTTCAGCGCTGCCCATATCTAGAAAATAGCGACCAATCAATTGATGTGCAAACGCACGTTGTACGGGCTCAGATAGACCCAAATTGAGCGCTTCTTCGGCTGCGATATAAGCCTTTTTAGGTACCTCACGTTTACTATCGCTCAATAATGCAGCCATCTGCAAATGACCTGCGCTTGAATGTGGTTGTTGTTGCAAAAACAGTTCGAGTTTGTGGCGGGCTTTACGTTTGGCACCCCCGCGCCGCAGCCCATCGATATATTGTAGTTGTAGTTGGGAGTTCTCTGGATGAGCTATCGCTGCGTGTTCAAGTGCGTTGAATTGATCTGCGGTGGCAATGGTTTCATGGGCCGTGACTTCAAACCAGCCGAGCCGGTCACCATAATAGAAGAGGATCAGGAAGGTTATGTGGAATACGGCCGTTACCGCGCTTAAAATTGGTGTGAGCGCAAACCCATAGATAATGCGCCAATCACCAGCGAATCCCAACAGCGTAAACACTGGATAATAAATCAGCGAAAAGTAAACCTGAAAACGGAAAGCACGCAAACCAAAATACCGTAAGGCTGGAATTTTATTTTGTCGAAAAAGCAACCAGGTGCCAAGGCCAAAAGCGAGTGAACCCAATGTGCCCGCCAGCGCAATAAACCATTCTTGCCCCGCCGTAAAATCGCCTGCCGGAACTACATAGCCCCAAAAACCACGATACCCAAATTCTACGACTTCACCGTTAAACAGCCAGACAGCTAAAGCATGACAAAATTCATGTACTAACACAGAAATGGGAACCGCAATAAAGAAGGAAGCTTGTTCGGCAAGCTGTTTTTTGTGGGCGGTCAATGGGGCTTGGCGTACTGTGGGCCAGGCACGCCAGATAGTTAGCCCCAGTTGAACGCTGCGGAAAATATAAAGTATGGCGAAAATGTCGAACAGACTGCCAATTGCACCCATAATCGTAAATTACCTCTACGTTAGCCAAAGCTCAGAAAATATACATCACAGTCAAACCGCTGGCAACCATGGTGGAATTACGGTATTGTCAGACCAGCACTTCTCAAGCCGCGCATGAAACTAAAAGACTGGAGTCTGGCGAATTCTAGACTTGTCAGGTTTCTACCACGAGTGGCATGTGAGCAAATTGATCA
>JAGRDI010000210.1 GCA_020432765.1 Anaerolineales bacterium
TAACAATCACGAAACCGACTTTGTTGTTGTAAGTATAGATTTATCTGCTGCAATTTAGCTACAGCCGTATACCGGCAGAGCCGCCCCATGCACGTCACGTGCAGCATCTGAGGCGAGAAATAAGATCACGTCAGCCAATGCTGCGGGTGACACCCATTTACTAAAATCAGCTTTGGGCATATCGGCACGATTACGTGGTGTGTCTATGGTGCCTGGCAGGATGCAGTTAACATTAATATTATGGTCTTTTAATTCTGCAGCCATGCTTTCCGTCAGGCGAATGACAGCGCTTTTAGATATTACATAGGGAGCCATTTTGGCTTTGCCAGCCAGGCCGGCACGTGCTGCGACATTTACAATTTTGCCTCGATTGGCTGCCAACATAGACGGAATAACCGCCCGGCTCATCAAAAAGGTCGTACGCGCATTGAGGTTGAGCATAAAATCCCAAGTTTCAACTGCTGTTTCGTGAACGGCCGTTCCCATTGTAAAACCACCCGCAACATTAACGAGGATATCGATACGACCGTAGTGTGCCAAGACAACCCTAACCATTTCAGCCACAGAACTTTCAGCGCTCAAATCCGCAGTCACATACAATCCGCGCTCGTCCTCTGGGATTTGCTCATTGAATAATTCAACTAATTTCTCACGCCACCGCCCTACCAAAACCAAAGAACCACCAGCAGCATAAAAAGCAAAGCTCACCGCCTGCCCCAAATTACCGGCCGCCCCCGTTACCAAAATAACCTGATCATGAAAATCAAATATCAATCCACCATACTCCTTGTTTGCGTTTCAATTTCATAAAAGAATAACACACTCCTAAGGATTCGCTTACAAAAACCTTTGACAAAAACGAATCCGCGCAGGTTATGACCGTATCATAAGGGAATGGGTGCCTAAACAACCCGCAACTATTGCTCAGTCGTGATTGTAGCAGTAACATTTACGCTATCTTTTGGAGTTTCATATAGGCAAAACAGATCAACAGGGTCATTTCGTCACATTTTTCTATTATATTCTTTGGTCCTATTTCGATAATGTTCAGCACAAGTTCGTCGTGAAACCCCAATTCTCAGGAAAATTTTTTATATGCCGATCGACTCGCTAACACCAGAACAATTAATTAAACGCTGTGACCCCACTCAATTTAAGTTCAAGACAACGGCCGAATTACCAGCCAGCACCCATATCATCGGTCAACCACGTGGCACACGTGCGATTGAATTCGGTATCGGAATGCAAAGTGAAGGCTATAATATCTTTGTGTTAGGCGCACAAGGCACAGGCCGTACGACAGCCATCAAACATTTTTTGGAAACACAAACTAATCAGGAAGCTGTACCAGCTGATTGGGTCTATGTACATAATTTCAAACGGCCACACCAACCCCGCGCACTCGCTTTTGCTCCCGGAACGGCCGTTGCTTTCCAAGATGACATGCACCGTCTGATCCAGACATTAGGACGTGATTTAGCCGCTGCTTTTGACAGTGATGCCTATCTAACCAGCATCGAAAGCATACAACAAGATTGTGAACAAGCACAAAGTGAACTCCTTCTTACCATCCACCGCAAAGCTGTAGAAAACGAGTTCGTGCTGCTTGAAACAGCCTCTGGGCTAACCTTGACGCCCACACAAGATGGCCACCCCCTTTCGGCAGAGGTTATACAGCAGCTGTCGGCCACCAAACAAACCGCCATAGAAAAACAGCGCATTGCTCTCAGCAGCGAATTAGACATCGCTTTGCACCAGATGAAAAAGTTGGATGTGCAGGCACAGCAACAGATGAAAACCACTGACCATGAAGTCGCCATCGCCGCCACCAGTCATCATATCGAACAACTCAACGCCATTTATGCCGCCAACCCCGAGGTATTAGCCTATCTGGACGCCGTGATTCAGGATTTATTGGCACAAATTGATGATTTTCCATCACCAGTTGCAGCCATAACAGATCTCGATTTAAGCCGTTATGCAGTCAATTTGTTTGTAGACAACCGTCAAACCCGCGGCGCACCCGTGATTGTAGAAACAAACCCCACGATTCAAGAGTTATTTGGCAGTTTAGAATATGAGTTACGTGATGGCGTGTTAGATACGCATCTGAATCTGGCTAAATGCGGCTGTCTACACCGCGCCAATGGCGGCTATCTGATTATCAATGCGCTTGATATGCTCAAGAAACCACAGGTTTGGGAAGCATTAAAACGGGCACTAACCGACCACGAAATTCATATACAAGCGGCACTCTCAACCGAAAACGGTCCGCCCTTAACAAAATCGTTGAAACCTGAACCGATCCCACTGGATATTAAAATGATTTTATTGGGCAGCGCAGGAGTTTATTACACTTTATTTGACCAGGACAACGCTTTTCACACATTATTCAAAGTACGTGCCGATTTTGACGACACAATGCCACGAAATTCTGCTAATGAACAAGCGTATGCACAATTTATCGCCACGCGCTGCCACGCTGAAAAACTGAATCATTTTGAACCAACTGGTGTCACCCGAATTGTTGAGTTTGGCTCGCGTCTGGCAGAAAATCGCACAAAATTAAGTACCCATTTCGGGAAAATCGCGGACCTGCTGCGCGAAGCCAGTTATTGGGCAACATACAACGGCCGTTTCGCAGTCATAGACGCAGATGTCGACCAGGCACTTGCCGAACGCGTTTATCGCTCTAACCTCGCGGAACAAGAACTGCAAGAAGATATTCTAAATGGCGATTTGTTTGTCACTACTAGCGGTGAAGCTATCGGCCAGGTAAATGGATTATCCATTTATAACAGTGGTGATTATGAATTTGGTCAGCCAGGGCGCATCACTGCACGTACATTCATGGGTGACAATGGCGTCACGCATATCGAACGCGAAACCCAAATGTCTGGCCCCATCCATGACAAAGGGGTGTTAACCTTATACGGTTATTTGGGCGGCATGTATGCCCAAAATCAACCGCTTATTCTATCGGCCAGCGTCACATTTGAACAAACCTATGGTGAAGTCGACGGTGACAGTGCTTCATCTGCCGAGCTGTATGCTTTGCTCTCCTGTCTAACCCGCTTGCCAGTCAAACAATCTATCGCCATTACTGGCTCGGTGAGCCAGCACGGTAATGTGCAGCCAATCGGTGGTGTCAACGAAAAAATCGAGGGGTTTTTCAAAATTTGCCAGGCACGCGGCTTGACTGGCGACCAGGGTGTGATTATTCCAGCGGTTAATGTGGTCGATTTGATGTTACACGCGGATGTGGTAACGGCCGTAAGCAACAACCAATTCCACATTTGGGCAGTTCAGCATATCGACGAAGGGCTTGAACTGCTCACGGGAATTCCCGCAGGCGTGCGTGATGCAGACGGCAGCTTCCCGCCCAACACCGTCCACCACGCCGCACAAGAACGCCTATTTCATCTGGCCGTTGACTTGAAATCTTTCGGCGACAAAGATGACGATGATGAGGAAGACGACGAGGAAAACAAAGAAAAATAGGTCAGGGATTTGGTGGACATCTCAGATTAAAAGTCCCTGATAAGTTAATTTGCCGAACTGCTGGCTAGCTTTACAAAACAGCAGCTGTACGCAAAATCCCAACCACACTCTTGGCATCTTGCAAACGGCCGTTTTGTGCCATTTCCACCAATTCAGCTAACGGTATTGACACGACCTCAATCTCTTCATCAATATCTTGCGGCAGCGGGTCAGGCGTCAAATCACGTGCCAAATAAAGTGACATTAGTTCATTGGAAACACCCGGTGCCGGCCAAAATTGACCCAATGGCTCAAATCTTGCTGCACGAAAGCCCGTCTCCTCTTGCAATTCGCGCTGCGCACAAATCAACCAATCTTCATCCCAACCGCGTGTACCAGCCGGTAATTCTAAGATGGTTTGCCGTAAGGCATGCCGATATTGGCGCAAGATCAAGATTTCGTACCCATGCGCAGTTTCTACTAACGGCACCAAGACTACCGCACCAGGATGGTCAATAAAAGCGCGTTCGACAACCTCGCCATTCGCAAAAGTTTGCGGGTTGATACGCAAACTCCAAGATTTTCCCTGCCAGACAATTTGAGAATCATTCATATTATTTGTAAGTCCTCGTTCATTGGCACATTGTAACCGCAAAATCATTTTCGCGCTCTGGCGCAGTTAACCAGATGTAGTTCGGGAATCGTGGGTACAAACCGGCCTAATGAAAACCTGAGTTTGTCAAACTGCTTTCCTCAAGTATATTTATGAGTCGATGCAATTAAGGAGAAAGGAATGACATATAATTTTGACATAGAAACCAATAAAAAAGGGACTCACAGTATCAAGTGGGAGTTTTTGTTTGAAAACGGCCGTCCAACTTATGGGGATCATGCCGATCCGAAACATGGCAGCGCGCGTATTTTGCCATTGTGGGTTGCGGATATGGATTTTCGCTGTGCGCCGCCCATCATTGAAGCGCTACAAAAACGGGCTGAACAGGGCGTTTTTGGTTATTGTTACCCGGGGGACTCTTATTTTGAGGCGGTAATAGATTGGATAGCGCGGCGTTACGGCTGGCAGATTGAGCGCGATTGGATTGTATTAACGCCCGGGATTGTGCCGGGGATAAATATGCTTGTGCAATCACTTTTGCAGCCCGGTGACAAAGTGCTTGTGCAGCGACCGGTCTACCATCCGTTTTTTTCAGCGGTCGAGAATAATGGTTGTGAGCTTGTGTCGAATTCGTTGATTTATGAAAACGGCCGTTACCAGATGGATTTCGATGATTTAGCTCAAAAAGCAGCCGACCCAGCCCTTAAAATGGCAATCTTGTGCAGCCCGCACAATCCGGTTGGCCGTGTGTGGACAGCAGAAGAATTGAGGCGCTTTGGTGAAATTTGTCTGGATAATGACGTTTTGGTCGTCTCTGATGAAATCCATTGTGATTTAATCTATGCAGGCAACAAATTTACATCCTTTGCCACCATTAGTGAGCGTTTTGCCCAAAACAGTATCATTTGTACCGCACCCAGCAAAACATTTAATATCGCCGGTTTAAAAACCTCCAATATCATTATTATTGACGAAGCGTTACGCACAAAATTTGCCAAAGGTATTTTGCGTAACGGTTTGATGGGTGCAAACACATTCGGTGTTGTGGCGACGGAAGCGGCCTACCGGCATGGAGAGCCGTGGTTAGAAGCGGTGATGGCCTATATCGAAGACAATTTCCGCTTTATGTCAGAATACATCGCAGAAAATCTGCCCCAACTACACATCGTACAGCCGGAAGGCACTTATCTGGTTTGGGTCGATTGCAGCGCCTTAAATCTGGACCCAGACTCGCGCAAAAAGCTGCTCATGCAAGAAGCGCATGTATTCCTCAACGAAGGCAAAACATTTGGGGTAGAAGGGGAGAACTTCGAGCGTATCAATCTGGCTTGTCCGCGCTCAATTTTGGCTGAGGCATTAGAGCGAATGAGAACGGCCGTTGACGCATTACAAATTACTTCCTCCCCCTAAAGCCATATCTTGTTCCAGGTATATCGCGTTTTAACGCGTCCAATAATGCAAGCAGGAGCGATTGATGCTGTAGGTTTACTTACATATCAATCGCTCTTTTATGCTGAATATCAATTTTCAAGAGAATTTGCAAGAAATCCCGGTACTCGCGCAGGAAAGACTGCCGGCCGGCTTCTTTCTTTTTGGCGGCCAATGCGTTACGGCCGTACTGCTGCAAACGCTGCTGTGCCTCACTCGCACTTAACCCTTTCGAAGCCAATTATTCAGGCACAACAATTTGCAACGCCTCAGGGATAACAACGGCCGTGAAGGGCGTCTCGCCATAAGCTTCACCATCAATCCATACCGATTGTGGCGTTGCCGATTCAACCTGAATTTCTTTGCCGCGCAAAAACAAAGCATTGGTTTTGCCAAAACCCAGATCAAGTTGATAGCTGGCAAAAGAAAGTAACGACCTGACGCTTTTACTGATCATGACCACATCCAAAAAACCATCACTCGAATCCACATTCGGCAAATCTGGAATATCAATACCACCCCAACTACCCGCATTGAAAATCATACAAACAAATGCACTCGCTTCCACACGCTCTCCATCAACCGTTAATACAAAAGGCACATCTTGCATACTGTGTGCAACACGGATCGATGCAGTAACATAGGCCAAGTTGCCATATTTGTCCTTCTCTTCTCTGCTGGCAGCTTTTTCCGCATCAACACCAGTATAGGTACGCAGCATGAAAAAACGGTCACCAATCTGACCCAGGTCAACTTGCCGGCTTTTCTGGCTCGTACAAATCAATTCTACTGCCTGGCGCAAATCACGGGGCACTTTCAAATCAAATGCCATTGCATTGCCTGTGCCGCCGGGCAAAATCGCCATGGGTATACGGCTGCCTTTGACACCGTTTGCAATCTCCATTTGGGTACCGTCGCCTCCATACCCGGCAACAAGGTCATATCCCGCCGTCACAGCTTCTTGCGCCAACCGCGTTGCATCGCCAAATTTATGTGACAAACTAACATCCCATTTAACTCCATGCCGGTTAAACACATCATTTAATACATTGAGAATGGGTTCCGGCTGACCTGCTGCCGGATTAACCACTACATGGACGTTTCGATAGCGACTCGTTGACATTTTTATTTACCCTAAGCTTTTGTTATCATCCTCGATTGTAGCATGCAAGCGTTTCATATCTACTTGAACCGAACGTCCCGCTTTTTTATCTTCAATCGCTTGCCGATAAACGTCGAGCATTTTTTCTGCTTGCGACATCATATCTAAATCTTTGGCCCTGGCAACGGCCGTTTCCTGAAATTGAGCATATAAAGCATCATCATCTAACACACGCAGCGCTGCTTGCGCCAATGCAGAACTGTCATTGGCTGTGAGCAAACCTTGCACGCCATCCTCAACTGTATCACTGGTTCCGGTTGCATCCACTGCGACCACCGGCAGCCCAGTAGCCATCGCTTCGGCCGTGACCAGCCCTTGGGTTTCAGTAATTGAAGAATAAATAAACAAGTCACCAGCTTTTAGATGATTAGGAACTGCCTCAAATGGCACCAGGCCAGTAAATCTCACCCGTTTACTAATTCCAATATCAGCTGCAAATTTTTCTAAATCGCTGCGCTGCGGCCCATCTCCAATCACTAATAAAAGCACATCATCACGCACATCCATCACTTCTTTAACCGCTTTAAGCAGCGTTTTCACATTCTTTTCTTCCGCCAAGCGGCTAATTGTCACTAGAACTTTTTTATCGCCCAGGTTATATTTTTCACGCACTGCCTGTCCATCAGCCTGTTGAAAATGTTCGAAATCAATACCCGTGGGGATTGTCGTCACCCGCTCAGAAATTCCGGCAGATTTTGCCAAGCTGTCTTTGATGCTATCACTAGGCGTAATGATATGTTGGGCACGCTGCATGTACCTGCCGATAGAATCCACCAGTTGGCCTTCTACAAAACCTTTGGCAAAAGGAATATTGGACAGATAACCTCCAGCATATTCCACATAACGGGTGTGAAAAGTAAATACCAGTGGCAGATCGTATTTTTCGGCATAATTTGCAGCAGCGTCGCCTAAAAGGGTAGGATGATTGCTGTGGATTACATTCAGCTTTAATGTAGGCAGCAGCTTATCTACAAAACGTGAAACGGGCACGGCCGCAGAATAGTCAAAGCCAGGGATCTTGAGTGCGGGGTAACGATAAACAAACGGCTCGTCACTCTCGAAATCATCTGCTTGCTGGCAAAAAATAAACACTTGATGTCCAGAACGGATAAATCCTTCACGAAATGTGCTGATAGAGCGCACAACACCGTTCACATTCGGTTTATATGTATTTGTGAAGTGTGCTATATGCATTGCTTCCTTCCTTCGCGAATAGCGCGATTTTGTATCTTCATCTGTAATATTCAGCAATTGTGACACAAGGTATCAAAACAGCAAAGCTTATCTACTGCAAACGCGTCAGTTCGCCACGTAAATTTGTCTGCATCAACGACTTAATATCTGCGACCGGTAAGTTCTGGCTAAATAAATAAAATAATTTGGCTAAAGCCGCTTCTACGGTTAGATCATAACCGCTAATCACGCCAACGGCTGCAAGCGCCGAACCAGTCGCATAATCATTGAGATCGACGCTGCCATCTAAACATTGGGTACAATCAACGATGATGACACCACGTTGATTAGCCGCTTGTAAAGCAGCCATAAATTCCGCATTGTTTGTTGGTCCATTGCCTACACCAAATGCTTCCAAAACCAGGCCCTTTAAGGGTGGCTGCAAGATATGGGCGACTATTTCTGGGGATAAACCAGGAAAGAGCCGCAGTGTACTTATGCGGGTTTTGTGAATGGGTTGGATTTTCAAAGGATTTAGTGGGGAGGGCAACGGCCGTATCAAACCCCAATCAATCTCAATATCCACGCCAACTCTGCCCAATGGTGGGCAGTTCGGTGAATCAAACGCCTCAAAACCATCAGCACTGACTTTAACCGTGCGGCAGCCACGCATCAACTTATCGCCAAAATAAAGGCAAACTTCGGGGATTTGGTAATTGGCCGCCAAAACCATCGCTGTAATCAAGTTTTCACGGGCATCGTTACGCACTTCACACAATGGGATTTGTGAGCCGGTTAAGATGACCGGCTTGCCTAAATCTTGCAGCATAAATGCAAGCGCCGAAGCAGTATAAGCCATCGTATCAGTGCCATGGATGACCACAAAGCCGTCAAATTCAGCATAATGCTCAGCAATATCTTGTGCAATGTGCAGCCAATCCACAGGCGTCATATTGGATGAGTCTAGCAGCGGATCATATTCGTGCAGCTCATAAGCAGGCATCGTGGGCGACTTCAGCGAGCGCATTTTCGCCATCAAAGCGGCCAGATAACCCGGCTCTGTTTTATAACCTTCAGGCGTCGGTTTCATTCCGATGGTGCCGCCAGTGTTAGCGATGTAGACTCGTTTTTTTGTCATGATTATGGTACCTGGCAGTTGAAACCACAGCTACGAATACACAGGCCATCTTCGTGACCGTCCTCCAAGGTCAACTTTGCAATTGTTGCTCACAAATTTATATGCCGTGACCTATGTATTCAACCATTTTACTTCGTTCCCAACAGTGCAACCTGCTCATGCGCCCGGAAACTGCTGCGCACTAAGGGGCCGCTTTCGACCCAGCGAAAACCCATCTCCAAACCTAAGCGATGCAGTTCCTTAAATTCTGCCAGCGTATAATAACGCGCCATAGGCAAATGTTTTTTGCTGGGCTGCAAATATTGACCAATGGTCAAAATATCGACCCCACAATCAATCAAGTCACGCATAACCGCCAGGATTTCATCCCACTCTTCGCCCAAGCCAACCATAATGCCGCTTTTGGTCAAACCATCAGGCACCATTTTTTTGGCATTGGCTAAAGTAGCCAATGCCCATTCATAATGGTCTTGCGGCTGCACTTTGCGGAAAAGGCGCGGTACTGTCTCAACATTATGATTGAGAATTTCGGGGCGTGCATCCATGACAATTTTGAGTGCTTCCTCGCTGCCTTTGAAATCAGGAATCAACACTTCAATGGAACAATCGGGCTTTACCTCACGAATGCGTTTGATACAGCCAGCAAAAATTGGGGCGCCGCCGTCTTTACGTTCGTCACGATTGACAGAGGTGATGACGACATGTTTCAAGTTCATCGCCTGCACTGCTTGAGCGACACGCAGCGGCTCTTGCCAATCGAGCGGCAACGGCCGTCCTGTTTTTACGTCACAAAAACCGCAGCTGCGGGTACAAATATCACCCATAATTAAAAATGTAGCCGTACCAGCCCCCCAACATTCGCCCATGTTCGGGCAATGGGCTTCCTCGCAGACCGTGTGCAGCTCTTTACTGCGCATTAAACCTTTGAGCATTTTGTAAGTTTCGCCCTTGGGCTGGCGTACTTTTATCCATTCCGGTCGCCTTTGTGGTCTGGGGGCTTCAGTTTTGATTGAATCTAATTTGACTGTGGGCACTCATTTACTCCTACTGTTGAAGGTCAAGTTTGCAAACTTGACCCAAAATGTGTTCAACTAATTCGACCTGGAAGACACGGCCGAATGCATCAATGAGGTGCGGGATGATGTCGATGGTGCGCAACGGCCGTTGCAAAACCTGTTCCATACTCGTTACACCATGATCTTCAATACCACAGGGTACAATCCCGGAAAAATAAGACATATCCGGATTGACATTCAAAGCAAAACCATGGCTCGAAACCCCAACATTATTGATACGAATACCAATCGCAGCGATTTTTTCCAACCCCTGCACGGTATCAACCCAGACACCAGTAAACCCTGGATAACGACACGCCGCCAAATCAAAGGCCGCCAATGTCTGGATCAACATCTCTTCGATATCTTCCACATAGGCACGCATACATCCCAACCCTTGACGACCCAACTGGCGCATATTCAAGATCGGGTAACCAACAAGCTGTCCTGGTCCATGATAGGTAATGTCGCCGCCACGATCAACACGATGTACGCTAATACCACGCGCATCTAGTTCAGCCTGATTCAGCAGCAGATTGTCCATTTTGCCCCGTCGTCCTATGGTGTAGGTGTGGGGATGTTCTAGTAATAACAATTTGTGGGCTAGTTCAGGGGATTTAGAACGCTCAGCAACCAACGTTTTTTGCCATTCCCAAGCATCATCATAAGCCACCTGACCAGCCCATTCGACCTCAACCATCTTATTTCACAGCGTTACGAATTTCGACTCCACGCAACGCATCCAACACTTGGCTAACCACTTGCGTAGACACATTACGCTGTGCTTCGACGGTACTGGCTCCTAGATGGGGTGTATGTAAAACATTAGGTGAATTGATCAGCGGATTATCGGCTGCCGGTGGTTCTGAGCCGTACACGTCAAGGGCGGCAGCTTTCACGCGGCCCGATTGTAAGGCAGCGGCCAAGTCGGCTTCATTGACCAGTTTACCACGTGCCACATTGATAATGACCACGCCGTTTTTCATTTTATTAATTGAAGCACTGTTGATCATATTTGTGGTTTCGGGGGTAACGGCCGTATGCAGCGTAATATAATCTGCCTGTGCATAAAGCGCATCTAATGTTACCAAAGGTACATCGGTTTCTTGCACATAGGGATCATGCGCCACAACCGTCATGCCAAATGCCTGGGCACGTTCGGCCACCAAACGGCCGATACGTCCAAAGCCAATAATTCCCAACACCTTGCCAAACAGCTCCACACCGCTAAATTGCGCACGCTGCCACTCACCAGCAGCCACCGAATTATGCGCTGCCACCGTATGCCGGCTGACAGCCAACATCAACGTCATCGTCTGTTCGGCCGTTGCTACACTGTTCGACCCGGGTGTATTCATCACCACCACACCTTGCGCCGCCGCTGCCGCCAGATCAACATTATCAACACCAATACCGGCACGACCTACAATCTTCAATTTTGTCCCAGCGGCAATCACATCTGCATCTACTTGTGTGCCGCTGCGAATGATCAAAGCATCATAGGCTGGCATAATCGCCAATAGCTCAGCTTTACTCAATCCCGGTTGCATTGCATAAGTCACATCTGGTGCTTGCTCTAGTAATTCCAGCCCAGCTTCTCCTAATTTGTCAGAAATAAGAATAGTAAACATTAAACACCTGCCAAGAAATCATCAATTGCTGCAAATAATTCTTCCATATCTGCCAATTGCAAATCACCCATGTGCGCAATGCGGAAATTCCTGCCTTTTAACGTACCGTACCCATTTGAAATAATCATGCCACGTTCACGCAGAAATGCATTCAACGCCGAAATGTCATAATTA
>JAGRDI010000211.1:0-7007 GCA_020432765.1 Anaerolineales bacterium
TGGTTGCTGGGAGTACGACGAGCACGCATTTTTTGCACGCCCATCATCATTTCAACCATGTTCAGCTCATCCATGACCGTGGCTATCTTGGCCGGAGTCAAACCGGAGAAGATTTTGACAACTTCGGCGCGAGGCACGTTGATGTCTACCAGTTTGCGGGCGATCTCCACACAGGGAATCGCCATCATTTCTTCGGCGAGATTTGCGTTAATGGCGTAGTTGGCGATGAAGAGTTCGTTGAAATCGAATTCTGTACGCTTCTTACCGTCCATCTCGACAATGACGCCGTTTTGTACTTTGATACTGGGGATTGGATCGTTGGGGCTGCCCATGGCAACTAAGCCAACTTCGGGCCATTCAGTCACAAAACCATCTTTGTTGACTGCCCGTTCATCCATCACCTCGAATCTTTTTTGTCGTCTAGCCATTGTGTTTTTACCTCCTCAAGGGGGTTAATCTTGACTAAGGTTCGTAGTAACCGCTTTAGCGGTTGGCGACTTCGTCGTTGACGACTGAAGTCATCACTACAAACGGAATCTGAGTCTAGATGTAAGGTTTGCCCAGACCTTCTGGGGCTTCGCCTAACGTGCCTAATAGTTTCACACCCACTTCGCGGGCGGTGAGAATAGCCTGGCGGACAGCACCAGCATCTCCACTGAAGAAGCCAATGACTTCATTACTGAAGGATGTACCACTGGCCGGGCTGGCGTAACCAATTACATCTACATCGGCAGATTTAACGGCCGCATCAACCATAATGACACCGATGCCAGCGGGAGCGCCGACGCAGAGACCAAAAGCACGACCAATTGGCGCACCAAAGGCTTTCTCGCAAGCGAAACTGGCGCGTGCAGTGTATTGCAGTTCGATATGGCCAGCATCATTGGCGTAAACATCACCAAATGTGCGTTCCAAATCTTTCAGGGCTACTTCGATGGCACGTCGCGCATCAGAGACTTCTTCAGCACCAAAGATGATGAGGCAGCCATGACCTGCACCACCTTTGGTGTCACGGGCAAGCTCAACAACAACCAGTTCGGTGTTGGTGGCTTTAACGGCTTCATCAGCGGCCATAATATGGGGGCCTGCACCTGTGCGTGCGCTTAAAATACCAATCGAGCGGTATTTGGCGTCGAGGCCCATTTTTTCATGTACAACTGGATCCAGGTTGGCAATGACGATGCCAATGGTGTCACCAAAGGCTGTGCCTACGAATTCAGTCATGCCGGGATTGGCAAATGCAGCAGCTGCTGGAACAGGGGCTGCGCTGCCATTGTCACCGACTTTGTCCATCACTTGTGCGACAATCATGTCTAAAAGTTTGTCATCCATTGAGTTTTACTCCTTAAGCGATTTACCAAATCGCTTTACAGTTAGTTCTTTTGTGAGGGCGCAGACGTTGCCATCTGCGCCCGGTCACGTAGACTCCGGTAAATCCTGTGAAGGGGTTTATTCCTTCGCTGGTAACAATGCTTCGGTGTCGGCATGCGGGCGCGGAATGACGTGAATGGATACGACTTCGCCAACTCGTTTGGCGGCAGCAGCACCAGCATCGGTAGCAGCTTTGACTGCACCAACGTCACCACGAACCATGACGGTCACCAAACCGGAGCCAATCTTTTCCATGCCTACCAGCGACACATTTGCCGCCTTGACCATGGCGTCGGCAGCTTCGATCATTGCTACCAAACCTCGGGTTTCTACTAAACCCAATGCTTCTCCTTGTGGTTTTGCCATTGTGATTCTCCTTATGACTAAAGATTTTTATCCTTAAGCTTTTCTGCTCCCGGTCGGTTTTCTGATCGATATGCAAGTGGGTGTGGTCATAAGACCGACCCTAAGCTTAAATAGAAACTAAATATTGGCATTTAGCAGGTACGTTCTGAGTTCAGAGATGCCATCACCTGATAATGCGGATACACAAAAAATCTCACCCGTGACACCAGCGACTGCCAATTTTGCTTTTGCGTGTTTTGCGTCAGCTTCTTGGGCGTCCATTTTCGTGACAACGCCGATGGTGTGTTGGGGAAACATCAAAAAATAATTTGGTGGATAGATGGAATCTTTGCGTGTTGCGTCTTGGATTGCCACGAGTATTTGAGCATCGAAGGATGTGGAGATGAGAACGCGACGCAGGTGACCCATTTCAATGAATTCACCCGGTGTGTCGATGCCCCAGCCTGCGTAATCGATCATTTGGGTCTTGGTTGTTTGTTGAGGCGATTTGCTTTCCAATACTTTTAGCAAGGTGGTTTTTCCAGCGGCGACGCCGCCAACAAGCATGAAGCGCCAGGGTTTGGATTCTGCTGTATTGAACATTTCGCGAAAAGTTACTTGCTGCTGCATTTTTGTTCGTAGACCCTAGGGATTTCCTTTTACGTGCGCGTAATAGGTGCCGGATGAAAACCTAATATGTCAGCCATGCCGTTGTTGGCAGCTTCTAGGGCTGACTGAACGCTGGATAAACGGCCGTTCAATACCAAAGTACCGCTAAATCGATCCAAAAAACCAATGTCCACATTAGCCGCCTTCAGGGCCAGGTCGCCTGCAATAATGGCACTTTCACCTGGGGTAATCGTCATGATACCGATGGCTTCGGCCTGGCTAAGGCCAACACGCTCACACAGTGGTTTGTCGGGATTGGCGATGATGTGGGCAATTGTTACCTGCCGACCAGGGACATACTCCTGAATGATACGTGTAGAAGCATGGTCAAGGTCATACTGCCGGTTTGTTGCATACGGATTCGACATAGTGTTACCAGCATATCATGGTGGAATTTGGTAACAATTCACAAATCAATGGTATGTATGCACAAATCCATTGTGTTTTCTATGGTGAAATTTGCACAACCGGTTGGGTTGCAATTATTATGTCTAGTAAACCGGTTGAGCTATTGACATAATGCTTGATTGATGCAAGGGTTTGGTGGGCGGTGACGGCCGTTGTCGACAAAAAAGACACTATCTCACAAACATCCCGTTGAAAAGTGTATACCTGGCGTCGATTTAGTCATTGTATGCCAAGGGGTTGACCTCTATCATGAAGGATAATCAAGAAAGGAGAACATTGTATGCAAGCTGTCGTGTATCAGGGGCCAGGTCAAATAGCCCTGCGAGAAATGCCCCATCCAACCTTGGTAGAAGCGACTGACGCCATCGTGCGCATAACCAAGACCACAATTTGCGGCACGGATATGGCGATATTAAAGGGTGGCGTGGCTACAGTAGCTCCCGGTCGCATCATCGGACATGAAGGCGTGGGCATTGTCGAAGCGGTAGGCAGCGGCGTGCGCGGTTTCAAACCAGGTGACGCGGTGATTGTGTCTTGTATTACGGCCTGTGGCAGTTGTGAAAGCTGTCGCCGCGGCATCCCTTCCAACTGTGCTGATGGCGGCTGGGTATTAGGCAATACTATTGATGGCTGCCAGGCTGAGTTTGTACGGGTGCCATTTGCGGACAATGGCCTTTACCATATCCCAGACGCGATTGGTGAGGAAGTTGCCTTAATGCTCTCTGACATTGTACCGACCGGTTTGGAAGTGGGTGTGATGAATGGTGATGTAAAATTTGGCGATGTGGTCGCGATTGTGGGCACCGGCCCTGTCGGGTTAGCCGCATTATTGGCTGTGCAGTTCTTTTCACCTGCCGAGGTGATTGTTGTTGATTTGGATGAATATCGTCTGGCTCTGGCCAAGCAGTTGGGCGCAACGATGATCATTAACAACAAAGATGGTACGGCCGTTGAGCAGATTTTGGAAAAAACAAACGGCCGTGGCGTGGATGTCGCCATTGAAGCGGCCGGCCATCCCATGACATGTAAAGTGGTGCAAGAAATCATTGGGATTGGTGGTACTATCGCCAATATTGGTGTTTACAGCCAAAGTGCAGAACTGCATAAAGAAGAATTGTGGGTCAAGAATATTACGATTCGGATGGGGGTGGTGAATACAACCACGATACCGCTGCTGCTAAAAACTATTGAAAGCGGCAAGCTTGATCCGGGGCCGCTCATTACGCATCGTTTTCCGTTTGCCAATGTGCTATTGGCGTATGAGGTATTTGCGAATGCAGGAAAAGAGCAAGCGGTGAAGATAATTCTTAATATAAATGAGGGAATAGGCGAGTCTGATAATCAATATACGGAAGAGAAATTAGTAGAGATGATTGTGCAGCAGGTGTTGCAGCGGGCGGGATAGTTTCCCGGCAAATAAATTTGCGGCAGCGTCAACTAAGTCCCCTTCGTGGCCTGGTTGTATGAGAAGAGATATTCCATGATTCTGACGATTAACTGTGGTAGTTCAACCATCAAATACCAGCTTTTTTCTAGTGATGTAAACCAGGTGGTCGCTAAAGGTATGGTGGCACGCATTGGGGAAGATGGGTCGTATTTTGAGCAGGAAGCAAACGGCCGTCTCGTCAAAGAAACCCGTCCTATCCCCTCTCATCACGCAGCGTTTGATATCTGTATCCATAATTTACTGCATCCTGATTATGGCGCGATTAAAGCGATTGAAGCAATTGAAGCAGTAGGTCACCGTGCTGTGCATGGCGCGGATCTGTTTATCGAATCGACGTTGATTGATGCTGATGTCATTGCCAAACTGGAAGAATGTGTGCCGCTGGCTCCCTTGCATAATCCTCCCAATCTGATTGGTATGCGTGAAGCGATGCTGCTTTTGCCAACCGTACCGCATGTGGCTGTATTTGACACAGCATTTAACCAGACGTTGGAACCTAAAGCCTACATTTATGCCTTGCCCTATTCATTTTATGAGGAGCACAAAATTCGTAAATATGGTTTTCATGGCACATCAGTACGCTATGTCAGCCAACGGGCAGTGAAGGTGTTGAAACGGCCGTTATCTGCTCTAAAGATGGTTGTTTTTCACCTGGGCAATGGCGTGACGGTGACGGCTGTCTCTGGCGGTAAAGCTGTGGATACAACAATTGGATTTGCTACTTTTTCTGGGGTGATGATGGGCACACGTTCGGGCGACATCGATCCGGGTCTGATTTTCCATATGCACCGTCAATTGGGTCTGTCACCTGACGAAATTGAACAGATAGTCTACAAAAAAAGTGGTCTTTTAGGCGTTTCTGGTCTGAGTAATGATATGCGTGAAGTGGAAGCCGCCGCACAAGCTGGCAATGTACGCTGTCAATTAGCGCTGGACAAGTTTGCTTTCATGGCCAAGAAATATTGTGGCGCTTTTGCTGCGGTTATGGGCGGATTGGATTGTCTGGTTTTTACGGCTGGTATCGGCGAAAACAGTCCCACGATGCGCCAAATGATTTGTGACGATTTGCAGTTCTTGGGTGTCGAATTGGATGCTGAAAAGAATGAGAAAGCGATTCGTGGCAAAGTTGAAGCAGTGATTAGTTGTGGGGAAACGGCCGTACTGGTCATTCCAACCAACGAAGAAAAGATGATTGCTTTGGACACGAAGGAAATTGCAGGTCTATGAACCCGGAAGTCAACACGATACTTGAGCAGGCACAAACTGTTTTTAACCACAAACCGGCTGTTGAAAACTATACCGGTCTGGTGCATGTGGGCGTGGATTTGGGCACGGCTTACACGGTATTGGTAGTTTTGGATGCAGAGAAACGGCCGTTGGCGGGGCGTTACCAATTTGCTCAAATCGTGCGTGATGGCCTGGTCGTTGATTTTATTGGTGCGATACAACTGCTCAAAAAAATGAAAGCCGAAGTTGAAGCGGATCTCGGTTTTCCGTTGGAACATGCCGCCACGACCTATCCCCCGGGCGTGCCCCTGGCAGAGGTCAAGGCAACCAGAAATGTGCTGATAGGCGCAGGCTTGGAATGCAGTCAATTTGTCGATGAACCGACAGGTGCAAATGCCTTGTTGAATATTTCGGATGGGGCTGTGGTAGACATTGGCGGTGGCACAACGGGCGTCGCTATCGTAGAGAATGGCAAGGTTGTTTATACAGCCGATGAAGCTACTGGCGGTACTCATTTTTCACTGGTGGTAGCGGGTGCGCTGGATGTTCCCTTTATCGAGGCCGAGAAAATCAAAACAGACCCGGCGCAAGCGCGTATGGTTGCTGCATTGGTGCATCCCGTGATGCAAAAAGTGGGCAGCATCGTCGCCCGCCATATCAAGCCTTTTGATGTCAAGACCATTTATCTGGTTGGTGGGAGCAGCAGCATGTTGGATATCAATGAAGTCATCTCTGACATGACAGGTGTCAAAACTGTCACTCCCACGCATCCCATGTTTGTAACACCCATCGGTGTTGCAATGGTAGATCAATGAAAGAGAGATTAATCATCATCGGTGGCGTGGCAGCAGGCATGAGTGCCGCGGCCAAAGCGCGACGTACAAATAGTGACCTGGAGATTGTGGTTTACGAGAAGTCGGGCTATATCAGCTATGGAGCTTGTGGGTTTCCTTACTTTATCAAGGGTGACATTCCACGTATTGAAGATTTAATTGTGCGCACACCGGCACAGATGGCAGAACAGGGCATTACGGCATTGGTGCAGCATGAAGTGGTGGCGATTAATCCAGCACAAAAAACAGTGCGTGTGTTAAACCATCAAACAGGTGAAGAGTTCACTGATCATTGGGATAAACTGATCCTGGCTGCCGGCGCCAGCGTGCCCAAACCTGCCATTCCGGGTTTTCAACTACCCGGTATATTTACACTGCGCACGGTTGAAGATGCTGTGGCAATCCGGCGTTGGCTCGTCGAAGAAAAGCCGAAACGAGGTGTTATTGTGGGGGCAGGCTATATCGGTTTGGAAATGGCCGAGGCACTGCATGCACATAATGTGGATGTGACGATTGTAGATATGACCAGCCAGGTGATGCCTACGCTTGATGCAGATATGGCTGAATTGGTACGAGCTGAAATGGATGCACACGAAGTAAAAATTTGTTTGCAGCAGCCCGTGCAGTCGTTTGTGGGTCCGGCTCAAGTTGAAGCTGTTGTACATGAGGTGGCGGCTCGCTTCGACAAGCTCAGCGGCAACGACAAG
>JAGRDI010000211.1:7034-14703 GCA_020432765.1 Anaerolineales bacterium
GCATCGATAGTTTACGTGTCCGTGAAGTCGTGACCCAAGATCATGTTTTACCGGCCGATATTATCATATTTGGCATAGGCGGTCGCCCTAATGTCGCTTTAGCTGAAGCGGCTGGCATACGCATAGGCACGACGGGTGCGATTGCAGTTGATGTCGAGCAGCGCACCAGTATTCCCAATATTTGGGCGGCGGGGGCAGTGGCTGAAGTTTTTCATTTGGCTTTGCAAAAACATACCTATGTACCGCTGGCCACGACGGCCAATAAACAAGGCCGCATTGCGGGTATCAATGCGGCGGGCGGCTTGGCACGCTTTGGTGGGGTGGTGGGAACGGCCGTTGTCAAAACATTCGATCTCACCATTGCCCACACAGGTCTCACGCAGAAATATGCTCAATATGCTGGCTTCGATGCGGATGCGGTACTCATCAAAGCTTCGTCACGTGCTTACTACATGCAAGGCAGCCAACCAATTCATGTCAAACTCGTTTACGAAAAGCGTTCGCAGCGCGTTTTAGGTGCACAGATGATTGGTAAGGATGGTGTTGCCAAACGCATAGATGTTGTCGCTGCGGCCTTAAAGTCAGCCTGGACATTACGTGATATAGTCAATTTAGACCTGTCGTATGCACCACCATTTGCACCTGTTTGGGATCCACTGTTAGTCGCGGCAAATGCCGCTATCCGACAAGCATTTTACAGAGCGAATTGATTTAATGGTGACATTGGAATCTCACCTGCGTCAGTTGCATAAAAGGCGGTAAAAAATTAGTGGCTGTGTGCCTCACGGTAGGCTGCTGGCGTCATTTTGGTATGACTGCGGAAATGGCGATAAAAGTTAGTCACATTGGGATAGCCGACCATTTCGGAAATGCCGGCAATACTATGATCTGTTGTGAGCAGCAGTTTTTTGGCTTCATCTAAACGTATGGCGGTCAAATACTTGACATAACTCATTTTCATCTTGACCTTAAACTGTGAACTAAAATGCGATTGGCTGAGTGACACTGCATCTGCCACTTCCTTTTGCATTAAATCCGACCGCCGGAAATTTTCGTGAATATATTCAACTGCATCCTCGATTGCATCCTGCCGTTGTGAAATACCTTCAACTAAAGTCATCATCTCGCTTAGACTGTTGAGCGTCCAGGCTCGAATTTCAGGCGCACTATTCCACGAGGATAGGGCACGAACTTGTTCATGCAGCAACTCTAAAATCTTTGGTTCATCTAAGCCGGCATTGACTGCTCCCCAGGCGACAAGTGTGACCAGTTCCGCACAATGATTCTTCATTGTGTTGGGGTGTACATAATCATTTTTTGAAAGGTAATCAACGATCTCATTGATTAAAAGGTTTGCTTCTGTATTTTGATTGAGTTGTACAAACTGAACTAATTGCAGTTCTTTTTGCACTAAAAAGCTGGATGATGTTTGATTGTCAGATAGATCATCAACAATATCATCAATACCCACAACTTGATTTTCCTGTGAACGGCCGTAATAGCGACGGGCTAAGTTTGCTTCTGCATATGAAAGTGGGATAGATTCGACTTCCATATGCCGTTTACCTAAACCTATCTTGACTGTAACTGGCAGTGAAGCTGAGATGTAACGGCATATGCTTTCCCCGAATTCGTGTAACTGCCTGGCTGTTGCCAAAGATTGATTGGCTGAAAGGATCACGATGATTCGTCCTGAATTACTGTACCCAATTAAAGCCCCTTGGGGATCGGGCAGCATAGCATGTACCAGCTTCACCAAATCAGTATGAAATTGTTGCAACGTTTGTTTGGTTTTTCCTTGGGAAAATAGATCGAAATTATCTACCTTAATTACCAAGACAACCGGCCATTGGATACGTTTACCCAGATATGCCAACGCTTCATCAATGGTAGTTCCCTCCGGATTTGTGCCCCGAATTAAATTTTCTACCAGGTTTGTTTCGATGATCGGTAACGTTTTCTGCAAAGATTCTTTAACTATTTCGACTGTGCGTAAATCTCTGCGTTCATCTTGAATTTCTTGTTGGACTTCAACAAGTAGGTCTAAGAGTTTGTTCGGTCGGACCGGCTTTAAGAGATAATCTCGTGCGCCTAATTTGAGCGCTTTTTGTACATAAGAAAATTCATCATATGCTGAAAGCATCAAAATTTTGACATTAGGTTGTTCCTGCCGAATCGTTGCGGTCGCTTGCAAGCCGTTCAATACCGGCATTTTGATATCCATCAAAATAATGTCGGGTTTGTGGATTCTTGTCAAGGCAACTGCTTCTTCACCGTTGGCTGCTTCTAAAATTGGGGAAAACAGCATCTCTTTTTTAGAGATAACGTTTACTAGCGTAGACCGGATCACCGGCATGTCATCAACGATTAAAATTCCACTCATGAGAATTATTGAAGTGGTGTAAGGAGTGTGCTGTTGCGGTTATATGTTCTATCGGTGTTGATAGGAATCGAAGCAGGTGAAATTCTATCCGTTCCTATGTGATTTATATTGATTTGATTGCTTAACTGCGTGTGATCAGGCTTTTTTGAATCGACTATTTGTGATTGTTCTGAACTTAATGCAATGTTGATACTCAGGCGCGTTCCAAAACTTGGCATGCTTTCTACTTCGAAAGAAAACCGATTCTGATATTCGCTTTGCAAACGTTGATAAACATTTTGTAAACCGATTGATTTGCCATCGTCATCAAACGCACCGACTTTGAGCTTGGTCGCAATCTCAGGCGGCATCCCAACACCATTATCGACGACATCTAACATGAGGAATCCATTTTTCTGATATGCTTGTACTGCTATCATCACGGGTCTGTTTAATGGCTCCGCACCGTGAATAACAGCGTTTTCGACCAATGGTTGTAAAATCATGCAAGGTATTTCAATTTTTTTTAATTCAGGATCAAGTGTGATTTGACTGGTGAGGCGCTCACCAAAACGAATTTTCTGGATTGCCAAATATTGTTTAATCATCTCCATTTCTTCGCCTAACTCGACCGATGAAGACAAATTGCGAAGACTATAACGCAGTAAATCGCTGAGCGTGTAAGCGATTTCTTCAGTCCGTGGCGCATCTTCTTCCAGTGCAGTATAGCCAAGGAGTGTCAAGGAATTAAATAGGAAATGAGGATTAATTTGGGCTTTTAATGCCTTTAATTCTGTTTCTTGTAAGGCTGCTTGCAATGACGCACGTTCTTGAGCTTCCTGTAATAATTGGGATTGGGCAAGATTGGCGGCAGAATTTTGAATAATATTATTCGCGGTGAGCGATAACATTTCTACCGCTGCATAAAACCGATCTCTAGGTAGAGGCTTTATCTTTCTCACGGCTGCTTCGAATTGTTCTGGTGGTATCCCTAAAGGGATATTGCGGGACATAATATCTTGCACGTATTCTTCGTAAGCATCCTCTGGAATGACCTGACCACAAAGTATACAACCCATATAATGCCCATTTATGATAATAGGTGCAGCAGCATCCATCAGGCCACCGGCACATTTATAGGCATATGGTTGACCGCGTTCATGGGCTACATATCCACCTTCGGCATCACATTGTTGGCAGCGCTTCAGTCCGCTTTCTGTTGAGCGGATCATGTGGCACACGTCGCAAAAGTTACTGGCATCTGTGATGGGAATGCCGTCTTGGTTGACGGTTACGGCCGCAACACCCATCGCTTGGGCGAAGGTGTCTTGAAGCCGCTGCAGAAGTTTCAGATCAACCAATTCTTCGATTTTAATCTTAGATTCTTCCATGTTTACGACCTCCCTAAATAAAAGAAGCAGCCTATGAAGCTGCTCCTTCCGCGAGGATATGTGCATTCCGTTTTAGAAGTATAAAGGGATCTGGCTTAGTCATGGCTGTAGACGAAACGGCCGTTTGACATCACAGTTACGGGATAGCGCCGGACTCCTTATACAAATGCAAGTCACCGGTCTTCACCTTCATTATGTAGTGGAATATATGATTTATGCTTATTGAGAAAACCGCAATTTGCTAAGGTATTTGTGCGATTTGCTCAATTTTACAGCGATTATATCAGTCATTTCTGCATTATGGTACTCTTTTTAGATTACAATTACACCATAGAAGTTTTTGCCTATAACGCGAATGGAATCATTGTAAATGGGACGGTCTGATTTTTTAGGGACAGTTTGGGGGATGGTTTGTGGGTCGTTGGCGGGGCGGTCGTCTTGTACTCTGTTGTTCATACAGCAAAACGATTATTTTAAGGAGTACATTATGCCCGCTAACAATTATCATTTCAAAGAATACTGGAACTTTCCTGGCTACACACCGGAGCAAGTGTTTGAGGTCTTAGCCAATGCCACCCTATTGCCTGAATGGTGGAAGGGCGTTTATCTGGAGGCGGAGCTCCTCGAAGCTTACTTCGAGCCCATTTTTGGTGCCAAAGCGCGTGTCAAGGCACGCGGCTTTTTGCCCTATAAATTAGAGTTTGAGCTGGAATCGCTTCGCCTGGAGCCAGGTCAGCTAGTCGAGGTCAAAGCCACAGGTGATTTCGATGGCATTTGGCGGGCAAAGTTCAGCAGCAATGCACAGGGCACAAAAGTGGAGATAGATTGGCGTGTGACCGTCAATCTGCCTCTCATACGCTACTTATCCCCAATTTTCAAACCTTTTTTCGCCTGGAATCATAATTGGACCACTCCTCGTGGCGAGCAAGGATTGTTGGCTTATTTGGGGCAGAAACACGGCCGTTCACTGAACGCGCTCCCGCTTGCTGCCTGAGAGAGCAAGGATTCCTTACTATGAAAGTCAAACATTCTATTATCATCAATTGCCCTATCGATGAAGTGTTCGCCTTTGTTACCGACCTGCACAATGAAACGCGCTGGCAGCCGGAGATTAAATCAGTCACCCTGGAAGGTCCGCTGCAGACTGGCAGCAGTTTTCGTGAAATTCGGGTTACCTTCGGTCGTACCTACGACTGGCATTTCCGCATTACTGAGTTCGATCCTCCCCATCGTATCACCATTGATACAATTAACGGTACGGCTCGTTATCGTGGCTCCCGCATCTTTAAGGCGGTAGAGGGTGGCACTAAAGTTACCGAGATTGGTGAGCTGGAGACGCCGCGTTTCTTATATATGTTCAATCCCCTATTTAGCCAACTGTCACAACGGCCGTTGCGCCGGGCCTACTGCCGGCTAAAAAGGTTATTGGAAGATCAAGACTCTTTGGTATAAGTTTTTTGCAGCAAATTTTCAACTTCAACAGCTATCATCACTGTTGCCAATCAGAAAATTGTATTCCTTGAAAAAACGACACCGCGTTTCATCTAATAATGTCCCATTGGTTTGCAGAGCATTATGGATGTTCATGCCTGGTCGAGTATATTTCCCTTTCACCTTTCAGCCCAATGTACCACCACCAGAGACAACCCGGACAAAACCGCCAGGCCCATCACCAGGGGCAAAATTGTACCATTGTAGCTTTGTCCGATATACGTACCCAGCAGCACAGAAATCAAAGTCGAGAGCGCGCCAACAACGGCCGCACCAATCCCGGCAACATGTCCCAGGGGTTCCATTGCCAAAGCATTCAAATTGCCAAATAGAATCCCTACAAAAAAGAATGTCAGCATTAAATAGGCCATCAAGCTCCAAAGGTGAAGCTGCCCTGTCAAAAATGTGACAATTCCCAATACTGCAGCAGATAAGACCAAAATGATGCGTAATGCATTTCTAACCAGGAAACGCATACCCAGGCGCGTGACTAACTGTGAATTTAACAGGGATGCCAGCCCAATTGCGGAGGCAATCACGCCAAAATAGATAGGAAAGAGCGTTCCCAAAGCATATTGTTCTTGAAATATCTGCTGTGCTGAATTCAGATAACCAATGAAAGCACCACTTATAAATCCGGCCGTTATGGTATAGCCTAAGGCAAGTCGATTTTTGATAATCTCTTGCGTGGTATTGATTATTCGCCGACCAGTAAATGGAGCACGATTTTCTGGTGCTAAAGTTTCTGGCTGACGCAGCGCAAACCATAACAATACAAATGCAGCCAGCAGCACATAACTGCCAAAAATGGCACGCCAACCCGAAAACTGGAGAATCGCCTGTCCAAGTGAGGGTGCGAGCATAGGGGTAAGGATAAACACGGTCATCACAAACGACATAATGCGTGCCATTGCTCTGCCAGAGAATTCATCGCGTACTAAGGCCAATGACACCGCTCGCGGTGCAGAAGCGCCAATCCCTTGCAACAGTCGTCCCGCCAACAACATCGGAAAACTAATGGCCAGCATACACAGGAGAGCGCCGCCCATAAATAATACAAGACCAATATAGATCGCTGGTTTGCGTCCAAAACTATCAGATAATGGCCCGAAAAATAGTTGACCAACGGCTAAACCCAAAAAAATCATGGAAACAACCAGTTGGCGATCATTCGCGTTTTGTACTTGCAAATCGCGGCCTAGTTGAGGCAAAGCGGGCAGCATTGCATCAATGGACACCGCAGTCAGTGCCATCATCAAGGATATGAGCGCAACAAATTCTGCAAATGATGGGCGTGTTTTTAGTTTTGTAACACTCAATTTAATACCTCTTGCGTTTTCTATGCCCCTGCTTAAGACTTTTGGGTTTATTCAGTATAAGTCAGTCCAAAACCAAAGGCATACAAAGGATTCTCGGAATCATAAGGTACATCTTCTTTCTGGCTACGCACGGCCGTCATCGAAGATGGCAGCTCAAAAGGCAGTTTGCCCTCCGGCTTGGTGCGACCAAAGATGACATCAAGAACGGCCGTATCGCTCGCACCAAAATCGGCCAGAAGTGCCTGCGCCTCGCGGCTAATCTCCGGAATCACAGCCGGTCGATCCAGGTTAATCACCACAATCGAAGGGACGGTTCGCAAAAGGGTTAAGATTTCCGCTTTTGCTTCTCCTTTAAAATCCAGATCGCCGTGATGAAATCCTTGTGCGAACGTGTTGGGTGTGTCCACAGCATACCAGGGCGTTTGCAGCCGCAAAATGGCCAGGTCCGCCTCTTCTGGTGCAGTGACTACTTTGCCGTACTGTGCCGCCACCTCCGGATCCAGGTTTTGGACAAATATTTTTGGCTGGCCAGATAGCGGTAAAACATCATCTCTATTCTTTAACAATGTCATGGCACGTCTTTGCGACACATCAGCGGCTGCCTGAAAATCAGCGCAGCCCACCACCTGTGATACTTGCCTGGTGTCGATAAACGGATTATCAAACAATCCAAGCAGGAATTTCTGGCGCAGCAGACGCCGCACCGAATGATCAATGCGTGTTTCAGAAATCTTCCTGTCTTCTACCAGTTGGACCACCAGTTCCGGCCGGCTCTCTCCGCCAAATTGGTCCACGCCGGCGTCAATCGCTTTTTTAACACGTTCTGTTTCGTTGAGGTGTTCCACACCCCAGGCTCGTGCCGGCCAGACAAAACCCTCCGTTACCAGATCGGTGATCAAGCCCCAATCGGTGCAAATAATCCCATCATAGCTATATCTCTCCCGCAGCAAACCGGTAATGATCGCTTTATTGAACGACATGGCGACGTTCTCGTCCGTCTGGTCGACAGGTACGCCGTAATAGGGCATGATGGCGGCTGTACCGGCGGCCAATGCAGCTTCAAAGGGGATGAGATGATAGTCAAAATTGTCACCGGGATAAACCTG
>JAGRDI010000212.1:0-3017 GCA_020432765.1 Anaerolineales bacterium
AGACAGCCGTTGCTGCCGCTTCAGTATCGTCAATTTTCACAGCCGGAATAAAAACCTGTTCAGATTGTTCTTGGCTGCAAGCAATAAAGAGGAAAACAAACCCTATCAATGAGATCCATTTCAAATTATGTTGTTGTGTTATCAACCTCAAAACCCTCAAAATCTCACGAATATCTGTCTTTTTAAACAACGGCCGTATCTGGTTCATACCATCCCACCGTACGATTTTGTTTGCGTAAATATGTTTTGGCGACACGCTCAATATCTTCCACAGTCACCTTGCTTAATGCGTCAAGAATCGAATCATACCAACCATAGTCACCAGCAGTTGCTTCTGCAGCGCCAAGCAGTTGTGCCTGCCCGGTAATGCTTTCGCCAGCCATCACAAATTGAGCTTTTGCACGTTTTAATGCTTTATTCAATTCTTGTTGAGTGATCGGTTCTGCTGCCAACCGCACTAATTCAGTCTCCAACGCCGTTTCAACCTCGGCTAAAGTACGCCCGGCACGCACGACAGCATTAAGTGTATACAAAAATGGATCAACGGTCGGCCCCATATTGCCGTGAGCACTAGCAGCCATGCCCGGTTCCACCAATGCTTTATACAAGCGCGAACTGCGGTTTGCACCACCTCCAGCCAATGAACCCAGGCTGCTGCCCCCGGCAAAAGCCGCATTTAGCAATACCAACGCGTAATAATCAGGGTGTATCGCACCTGGCACGCGATAGGCAAAAGTCAAATAAGCTGTTTCACCAGGTCCATTAACCGTCACTCTTTTTTCTCCTTTTTGTGGCGGTTCCTGCCGTGTGATCGCTGCGCCGTTTTCGCCGGCAGGAATAGCAGCAAAGAAATGCTCAACACGTGCTAACATCGATTCTGTCTCAAAATCACCAACAACAATCACCACAGCATTATTGGGTGCGTAATGTCGACGATAAAAGTTGTAGAGGTCAGCACGGGTCATCGTTTGCAAATCGGCCGTATCGCCAATGACTTCATGGTGATAAGGATGCACACGAAAAGCAGTCGACGCTAACTCCTCATTCAAACGAAATCGCGGATCGTTTTCATACATACCACGCTCAGACAGAATCACATCGCGTTCAGCTTCGACATCGGCCGTTTCCATAAACAAGTTTGTCATACGATCCGCTTCTAAATGTAACGCCAGGTCAATCTGGTTTGCTGGCATCGTCTCATAATAGGTCGTGTAATCTAGCCATGTGAAGGCATTCCAATAACCACCCTCACGCGAAACCAATCGATCAAGGTGACCGTCTGCAAATGTGGGAGTGCCTTTAAACATCATGTGTTCAACCCAATGTGAGATACCGGTAATGCCGGGTTTTTCATTGCGGCTGCCCACACGATACCAAACCATAAAACTAATAACAGGGGCATGATGCATCTCTTTGAGCACAACAGTTAAGCCATTATCTAAATGGGTTTTGGTGATGTTATTTTTCATAGGTTTTTCTGTCACAGATTTTCGCAGAATAGCACGAATTCAGTCCTTCAGTAAAATATCAACGAAATTCTGTGTAAATCGTTTGGTTAAGCTCATGTCGAAGGCTGTGGCGAAATAATTTGAAGCGAGATTATAGCTCGGTATTGGGCTTAGATGAAATTGCGTCGGCGCGTGCGCACAATTTCGGCAAGTATCGATAAGGCGATTTCTTCTGGATTGTAAGCGCCGATATCTAAGCCAATCGGGGCTTGAATACGGCCGATTTTTGCAGCACTAAAACCCATCGCCTGCAAACGTCCGACCCGTTTAGCCTGGGTTTTACGGCTGCCGAGTGCACCAATATAAAAAACGGGCGAGTCAAGCAGGATTTTTAGGGCTGGATCGTCAATTTTGGGATCATGGGTCAAAAGGGCAACGGCCGTATCCGGGGTTAAATCTATCTGCGCAAACGCTTTTTGCGGCCAGAGTGTTAGTAAGTGGTCGGCATGTGGGAAACGTTCACCGCTGCCAAACGCCCGGCGTGGATCAACGACAATCGTATGATAACCAATAGTTCGGGCCATTTTTGCCAGGGCAATGGCGATATGCACACCCCCCACGATTACCAAGGTTGGTGCGGGTCGATAAACGTCTACAAAAGCTTCCACTTCGGGAGCAAGCTGCACTTTTTGTGACTGATTGGCCGTTTTTACAATTTGGGCTGCCGCTACATCCAAATCTGCACCCAAACTGCCAATTTGCTCACCTGAACGGGCAATGCTTAGTTTGCGCCCCACCATTTCCTCAGGGCCGCGAATAATAGTTACTGTTACGCCTGCTTTTTCTTGTGTGATCAATTCATGGGTGAATTGGTAAACAGCCGTATCCAACATCTCCACAAAAACCTCGATTGAGCCACCGCACGCCAATCCCACTTCCCAAGCTGTCTCATCGGCAACACCATAATTCAACAACTGCGGCTTGCCGCTTGCCAAAACAGTTTGTCCTACTTCAATGACTGCCCCTTCTACACAACCGCCACTGACTGACCCACAGAAACGGCCGTTGGTGGTCAATGCTAATTTTGCACCCGCCTTTCGCGGGGCCGAGCCCCATGTTTTCACCACAGTAGCTGTTGCTATTGGTTGATCTGATTCAATTTGCCAACGGTCGATATCTTCAAGAATATCTTTCATAATCTTTTGAGCTGTGCAAGACACGGATTTACATGCTTGGATCCACTTTGACTAACCATTGTTGCCATGGAGCCAGTTTCTTGGCATGCTTAAAACAAAAAAATAATGCCCAAATAATTCTTATAAGGGGTTTTATCTTGGCTCAAATGTACATCGCGATAAATACGCATGATGGAACCAGAACCATTTATGCGTGTATCAAATCTGGTGGAAAACCAAGAAAATCAGATTGTGAACTCATTTTTGGACTTACCTTAAATCTGTGTACTGGAGTCCGGCGAATTCTAGACTTGTCAGGTTTCTACCACGAGTGGAATGCAAACAAATTGATCATAAAACCTGACTTCTCTCCTCTGGTAAAATAAAAAACGCC
>JAGRDI010000212.1:3093-5103 GCA_020432765.1 Anaerolineales bacterium
TTAACTGCCTACAAAAAGCAGTTCCTATGCAGACGTTTCGTCATCGGCAGACGCTTCATCGGCAGCGACCTCGCCTTCAACATCTTCTTCTTCATCCTCATCAGCTTCTGCGTCACTTGCATCTTCTTCAACAGTCGCTGTAATCACACCAGCCACAACACCCTCTTCTGTGGCCACAAAGCCCTCAAGGACAGCTCCATCTTCAGTGGCCGTCATTGCTTCATAAGCAATACCGTCTTCAGTGGCAAGCATGCCTTCATATGCCACACCCTCTGCATTAACCACGGCAGACTGCGCGATAACGGTGCCTTCGGCCAGAACAATTTCAGAAATTTCAGCTTCGTCTTCACCAACGGCCGTTCTGGTAATATCCAATGCATCCGCAGTAGAAACGGCCGAATAAGACAAATCTTTGCCTGCTTCCAACTGGGTGGCGATGTCGTCCGCAATCGACTGCGTTATAACCTGGGCACCAGCTTCAGCCAATTCTGCTTCTAAAGCATCGACCCAAATATGTTCGATTACAGCTACAATTGCAGATGTACCGGGTTTCAATCCTGCACCAATTTCCTTGAGACGATTATCAGGAAAGCCACCGTCGCTCATTTTTGCAGCAAGACCGCCAATAACAGCACCGGCGGCACCAGCCAGAAGAATGCCAGGACCAGTTAAAATGCCAATGGCACCACCAACAATTGCGCCAATACCGGCACCTTTGCCTCCACCCATATCGTGGATTTCTTTGATGTGCAATTTATTTTTCTGATCACGGCGGATTACTGCCGCATCTTTGATGCCGATCAAATGCTGTTTTTTAGCCTGTTTTAACTCTTTCATGGCTTCGTCGGCTGCATTTTCATCGTTAAATGCTGCTACAATTAGTTCAATTGGTGTATCACTCATTTGTTTCTCCACTTTAATTACTATTCACTTACAATATTTTACTAGACACTGGCGTTATTATTTTACCAGAGGAGACATGTCAGGTTTTATGATCAATTTGTTCACACGCTGCTCGTGGCAGAAACCTGACATGTCTAAAATTCGCCAGACTCCAGTATTTTACTCTGTGGGTAACTTTTACCACTTTGTTATTATAACAATCAACTAACAATCGACACATAGAAAAAATCTATTTATATAAAAATCATACATTGGAGGTTTTTTATGCAAAACATCAAATTTAAGCTGTTCTTATTCTTTCTGGTTTTTTTAGGGGTCATTCTCGGTTTAGGTTGTGGAAGAGGTGGTTTGCAAACGGCCGTTTCCCAAAAACCAACCGCAGACTCTGAAACCTTTTTGCCTTCAATCATGCAAGCAACTATATCACCAACAAATCTTCCGCCCCAAATTGCTGACTGTGCTATCTTTCCTGACGATAATATTTGGAACACGCCAGTCAACACTTTACCCGTGCATCCTAATTCAGTAAATTACATCAACACAATTGGTGCAGATGATGGTTTACATGCAGACTTTGGCTCCGGAGTCTGGCCCCCAGATTCCGACAGCCCCATTGGCATTCCTTTTATAGACGTTGCTTCCGATCAAACGGCCGTTAATGTCAGCTTTACCTGGCCCGATGAAAGCGACTCCGGCCCTTATCCGATTCCACCTAATGCCCCAATCGAAGGCGGCATATATTCTGATGGCGACCGCCATGTGCTCATTCTGGAACGCAACAACTGTTTGCTATACGAATTATTTTATGCATTCCCACAGCAAGATGGCAGTTGGACGGCAGCAGCTGGTGCCGTTTACGATCTCAACAGCCACGCATTACGCCCTGACGGCTGGACATCAGCAGACGCAGCCGGATTACCCATTTTGCCCGGTTTGGTACGATACGAAGAAATCGCCGGCGGCGAAATACGCCACGCAATTCGCTTCACAGCGCCTGAAACGCAAGCTGCCCATATCTGGCCAGCACGCCATGACGCATCTGACCTGGCAGGAGAAAATTACCCGCCTATGGGTTTACGACTAAGGTTGCGCTCTGATTTTGATATC
>JAGRDI010000213.1 GCA_020432765.1 Anaerolineales bacterium
GATCTTGCCGCTTCAGAAGCGGCCGTTGCCAGTGCCCAAGCCCAACTCGACGATTTACTCGATGGCCCAAATGATACCGACATCGCTGCGGCCGAAGCCAATGTGCGTGCTGCTAATGGCGACATTGCCGCCGCTTACGCCCGTTTTGATGCCAACCGCGCCGCCCCCACCGCTGCTGAAATCCAGGCAGCTGAATTAGAATTACAATTGGCACAGCAAGCAGCCACCTCTGCCGCCGAACAACATACGAGAATCCTGGTGACAGAACCCAATAAATATCTTGCTGAAGATGATCTGGCTGATATCGAATACAGTGCGCGGGTTCAAGCAGTGCAAGCCAATGCGGATTTGGCCGCAGCCCAGCAAAAGTATGATGACCTGATTAACGGCGATGCGAATACGATCTCTGGCTCCCAAGCCAACTTAGCCGCTGCCACGGCTTCGCGCGATGCAGCACAGGCGCAGCTAGATCAATTATTGGCCGGCCCATCTGAAGCAGAGACAGCTTCTGCGGAAGCCAATTTAGCTCAGGCAAAGGCAAACCTGGACAGATTAAGACGCGGCCCTTCACAGGCACAAATCACGCTGAGTGAAGCGCAGGTTGAACAGGCACGCATCAGCTTGCAGCGTACACAAAATAATTTGGAAAATGCAATTCTGAGGGCGCCTTTTGACGGCACGATAACGGCCGTAAATGTCAGCCCTGGCGAACAAGCAAATGGCATTCTTGTCGAGCTGGTCAATAACGACAGTCTCGAAGTGGTTTTGGATGTGGATGAAGTTGACCTCGGTGAAATGAGCATCGGCCAACCAGCCGTCGTTACATTAGAATCCTGGCCGGATGTTGAAATTGATGGCGCCATCATCACCATTGCACCCAAAGCAAATCAGGACAACAGCGCATTGGTCACTTATGCGGTCAATCTGAGTTTAGACGCAACAGATCTACCAATTTTGGTTGGTATGACCGCTAACGCCGATTTGATTACTAGCAATCGTGAGGGTGTGTTGTTGGTTCCCAACGCTGCCATTAACGCAGATAGAACCGCAGGCACATATAGCGTCAATCTGGTTGAAATCGACGCCGACGGCAACGAAACGACGACAGAAATCCCCGTGACAATTGGCCTGCGCGACAATCAATTCACCCAAATCACCAGCGGCTTACAGGCAGGTGACCGGGTAATGGTTGGTAATATTGTCCCCTTACGCAATCCTTTTGGTCCGGATAGTGATGGTGGCAATGGTGACAACGGCCCTGGTGGTAACAATAACGATGGTGGCCCCTTTGGCGGATAAAATTATGACAACAACAATCGACATGCACAATCTCACCAAAACCTATGAGATGGGCACGCAACAAGTCCACGCGCTGCGCGGCATTGATTTACAAATTCAGGAAGGCGAATTCGTTGCAATTATGGGGCCATCTGGCTCTGGCAAAAGCACCCTTATGAACGTCATCGGCTGCCTCGATGTCCCTACTGACGGCAGCTACAAACTTGACGGCATCGACGTCAGCCATATGAGTGATAATGAACAGGCACGCATTCGCAACAAACGCATTGGCTTTGTTTTTCAGCAGTTCAACTTACTGCCACGCACAACCGCACTTAAACAGGTATCGCTGCCGCTCATGTATGGCGGCCTCAACCGTGGTGAGCGTGAAAAACGCGCCGCCGAAGCCTTAAAAGCAGTGGGCTTAGAAGATCGTATGGATCACAAGCCGGATGAATTGTCAGGTGGACAACAGCAGCGTGTCGCGATTGCACGCGCACTCGCCAATAATCCCAGTATCATCCTGGCTGACGAGCCGACCGGTGCTTTAGATACAGTAACTGGCGAAGAAATCCTGGAAATTTTCCATCGGCTGCACAAAGAAAAAGGCATCACCATCATCATGATCACCCACGATCCAGAAATCGCCGAACATGCCGAGCGCGAGATTTGGATTCGCGACGGATTAATTGTAGAAGAGGCATAAACATGAATTTTACAGAAAGCTTTTTCACTGCGTTAGATAGTCTGTTAGCCAACAAATTACGTGCCGTTTTAACCATGTTGGGCGTCATTATTGGCGTCGCCGCCGTAATCGCTTTGATGTCGATTGGCAATGGCGTAACCGCTGACATCACAGGTGAAATTACATCATTTGGCACCAATCTAATTACGATTACAACCGATTCAGACAACAGTGGCGGCTATCCTGCGCTAAGTAATGCAGATATGGACGCCCTGGCAAATCCATTGAATGCGCCAGCAGTTGTGGCTGTTTCGGGGGCGATAAATGGAGGCATGGAAATTGTATATAAAGGTCGCTCCGCCAATTCCACAGTCTCGGGCATAACGGCTAACTATATGGATGTCAACAATCTGGGTGAATTTCAAGCAGGTGATGGTCTCAACCAAAATGATGTCGATACACGTGCGCGTGTGGTCGTCATTGGGGATGGTGTCGCCACAGATTTGTTTCCTGAAGAGTATGCGGTCGGTAAATCGGTCAAGATTAATGGCGCAAATTATGAAGTAGTTGGCGTTTTGGAAGAGTCAGGCAGCGCGTTTGCGAACACGGATAATACGGTCTATGTGCCAATTAGCACTGCCCAAAGCCGACTTTTCCCAACACGCACGCGCACAGGGGAATATGCAGTTTCGGCGATAACGGTGCAAGCAGTCAGCGAGGAATTAACAGATACGGCCGTTGAGCAAATCACCGAAACGTTACGCGACCAACATGGCATCGCCTACGCTGCCGACGATGATTTCACCATCTTCAGCCAAACCGATTTGCTCGATACTTTCAGCACAGTCACAGCCACGTTGACCGCCTTCTTAGGCGCGATTGCCGGCATTTCGCTGTTGGTCGGCGGCATTGGCATTATGAATATTATGTTGGTGAGTGTCACCGAACGCACCCGCGAAATCGGCATCCGCAAAGCGATTGGCGCCTT
Source organism: Anaerolineales bacterium (assembly GCA_020432765.1). Classification (GTDB taxonomy): domain Bacteria; phylum Chloroflexota; class Anaerolineae; order Promineifilales; family Promineifilaceae; genus JAACFF01. The sequence continues at coordinate 2,952 of JAGRDI010000213.1, forward strand.
GAAACGGGATATTATGGTGCAATTTCTGTTGGAATCGGTATTGTTGAGTATTATCGGCGGTACAATTGGCATTTTCTTAGGCTGGTTAATTGCGCAGGCCGCAGGTCAAGCGCTCGAAGTGACCACTGTCGTCGCCCTGAATAATGTCTTGCTGGCGACGGGTTTTGCAACGGCCGTTGGCTTGATCTTCGGCATCTACCCCGCCTGGCGTGCCGCCAGCCTGCGCCCGATTGAAGCTTTACGTTACGAATAATCAAATCAAGTTCTACAGGCAAAAGAAAGGCACGGATTTTGAAGAGGTTGTTGATGTTTTTGATAAGAAACTAAAATGTATCAGATTGTTGTTCTGCAATGACCTTTGCTACATTTGCTGGCTGCCAGCCGGGTGGTTTGAGTAATTTTCCATCGGCACGACGCGGCCCGTCTAATTTTTGCATATTGGCACGATGTACCTCGGCAAAGACCGCATCGGCATCCACACCACAAGCCAAAATTGCCCCGTAGGTTACATACAACAAGTCAGCTAATTCATGTACAAGGTCAGTGATTTCAGCATGTGCGCCTGCAAGCTGGGCATTGATGATTTGGTTGTATTCGGCCGTTACTTCGGCATACTCTTCATCAATCAAAGTTTTGCGTAATGTCAGCATAGATGTTGCCGGCACAACTGGCGTTGGTGGGAATGGAGAACCAGCGCCATTATGAAAATCGCGAATGCGGTCGGCATTGGTTTTGTTATTTTCACTACTCATGCCACGGCCTCCTGGACTGATAACGCTGCCAATAGTTGGGTAAGGCTTAGGTCAGATAATGCATTCAACCGCATGTGGGGGGCTGCGGTGGTAAAATCTAAGTGAGCCGTCATGACATTGGGGATGACCACACAAGTTAGTCCGGCACGACGCGCCGCTAAAGCACCATTTGGAGAATCTTCCAACGCCAGGGCATTGTTTGGCAGAACGCCTAACCCAGCAACTGCGGTTTGATAAACGGCGGGATCAGGTTTCGTACGGCCGTCTACATCATCACTACAACACACCACCTCAAACCAATCCGCCAACTCCAAGCGTGCCAAATGTGGATCAACCCACTCATGTTTGGAACTGGACGCCAAACCAATTTTCAAATCTAGTTCACGAGCCTGGTTCAGCGTGTCCAACACACCGGGCAAAATCGGTTGTGCGGCTAATAATTCTGCTTCGATTTGGCGGCGTTGTGCGGTAACGGCCGTTTTTTCAAGCGCATATCCAATCTGTGCCGCCAACAAATCCAAAGGATCAAACGGACAATGTGTGCCGATAATTTGATCCCACACATCACGCGGGAAAACAGCACCATAACTAGCAAATATCTGCTGCCATGCCGCAAAATCTGTCGTTTCCGTATCAACAATCAGCCCATCAAAATCAAAAATGAGCGCCTTAATTTCTTGTTTTGTTTTCATAACCGCCAAGTATAACGGAGGCTTTCCAACGCATCAATAATCCTTCGCACTGCAATAACAACACGATATCACCCTGTGCGTATGTATTAGAAAAGACCCTTTGTTGGCTGAAAATCTAATAGAAGAAGATGATCACAAGTTGCTCCCGGGTCTATATTTTTATTGAGTATAATAGGTAGGGTAAAAGCGTATGTGGGTAAAATATGCCATGATTTACCTGCTGCAACCCTGTTTATATTCAAGTCATTGAGCAGGATCTACAACAAGCGATAAAGCGAATTGCCCGTCAATGAGGTTAGCATATGGCCAATTTAAGTTTATTTCTACTAGGTCCAACACGGATTATGATGGCTGAGGAAGTTGTCATTGTTAAACCGCGCAAGGCACTAGCTCTGCTGATTTATCTGGCTGTCACTGGTGAACGCCACGCCCGCGATTCCCTGGCTACTTTGTTGTGGCCCGATTCTGATCAACGCCAGGCACGTCATTCCTTGCGCAGCCGCTTATCCGAACTCAAACAAACCCTGGGAACTGAATGG
>JAGRDI010000214.1 GCA_020432765.1 Anaerolineales bacterium
CGCGGCCAATGATTTACGTGATGCAATTTCTGATTATGTCAATATACCAAAAGAACGCCTTTTGGTAGGCATGGGAGCTGATGAACTGATTGATCTGGTACTGCGCGTCGTTTTGAATCCAGGCGACGGCGTGATCGATTGTCCACCTTCTTTTGGTATGTACCCGTTTTCAACGGCCGTTAACGCCGGAAAATATCTCACTGTATGGCGCAAACCAGATTTCAGTTTGGACATTCCTACCATCGAACAAACCGCTGCCGCTAATCCACATGCTAAAGTCCTTTTCATTTGTGCGCCCAACAATCCCAATGGCAGCCTCGTTAGTGACAATGACCTGCGCCGCTTGCTCGCATTGCCTCTGTTGGTTGTATTAGATGAAGCGTACATAGAATTTGCGGCTGCATCTGGTTTTCCCAGCCGCATCAGCTGGACACAAGAATATGCTAACCTGGCCGTCTTGCGTACATTCAGTAAATTGGCTGGTCTGGCTGGCCTGCGTGTCGGTTATGGTGCCTTCCCGGAATGGCTGCTGCCACACATGTGGAAAATCAAGCAGCCTTACAATGTTAATGTAGCCGCCTCATTGGCTGCACAAGCAGCCTTAAACGATTTAGATTGGCTACACGAAAATGTTGCGCTAATCGTTCAGGAACGAGAACGCATGCTGGCCAAACTGGCACAGTTTGAATGGCTGCATCCCTACCCCAGCCAATCAAATTTTGTGCTTTTTCGCGTCAACGGCCGTTCTGCACAACATCTTAAACTTGACCTGGAACAAGAGGGGGTCTTTGTACGCTACTTCAACAAACCAGGCGTCGATAATTGTATCCGTATCAGTGCCGGCCGTCCTGAGGATACTAACAGACTGGTAGACGCAATCAAAAAGGTAAGTCAAGTATGAAACGATCTGCACAAATTCAGCGCCAAACCAAAGAAACGGATATAACCGTCTCACTCCATCTGGATGGCAGCGGTATCTATGATGTAAACACAGGAGTCGGTTTCTTAGACCATATGCTCACTGCACTGGCCGCCCATGCACTGTTCGATTTGAATGTGCAAGCCACAGGCGATTTGCATATTGACAGCCATCACACCATCGAGGATGTTGGCATTGTTCTCGGCCAAGCACTCAATCAAGCTTTGGGTGACCGTAGGGGTATCCTGCGCATGGGGCATGCCTATGTGCCAATGGATGAAGCGCTCGGATTTGTGGCTTTAGATTTTAGTGGACGGCCGTATACAGTTTTCAAGGCTGAATGGGCCACACCAGCCATCGGTCAGTTCCCCACCGATTTGGTGCAGCATTTTTTCGAATCTGTAGCTGTCCACAGCCGCCTCACATTACATGCGCAGGTAAACGGCCGTAACGACCATCATAAAGCCGAAGCGCTCTTCAAGGCATTCGGCCGTGCATTACGCGCCGCCGTCACCATTGACCCACGTCGCAGCGACAACATCCCCTCAACCAAAGGGACTTTAACATGAATAAAATCACAATGATCGATTATGGTGCAAGCAATATTCGCTCGGCTCAAAAAGCGTTTGAATATCTGGGTGCCCGTGTTGAACTAACGGCTGATCCCGCAATCGTGACACAAGCCAACAAGCTGGTTTTACCTGGCGTGGGCGCATTCGGAGCCGGTATGAAGGCGCTGCGCAAACGTGGCCTGGAACCCGCTATCCATACCGCTGTGAGTTCAGGCATACCATTATTAGGCATATGCCTGGGTATGCAATTCCTCTTTGCAGAAAGCGACGAATTGGGCAGCCACCAAGGTCTGGGGCTTATCCCAGGCAAAGTAACACGCTTCACTTTTGACTCCGCAGCGCCAACCTTAAAAGTCCCGCATATGGGTTGGAACCAGATCGAACATGATGGCTCTCATTTCCTGTTGCAAAATGTACCCGCCGGCGCACACACCTATTTTGTCCATTCCTACTATTGCGTACCGGCAGATGCCGATCATATTATTGCGACGACACAGTACGGCCGTTCCTTCGCATCCATCGTCGGCCATAAAAACATCTACGGCATCCAATTCCACCCTGAAAAAAGCCAAAAACGCGGTCTGCAAATTCTACAAAACTTCATTGAACTTTAATTGGTCAAAGATTATCACAAACAACTAACTGACTACTCGACTAACAAGGAGGCTACATGGCGTTCACAATCTACCCCGCTATTGATTTGCGTAAAGGCAAAGTGGTACGCTTGCAATATGGTGACCCGGAAATGCAAACCACATTTAGCGATGATCCGGTGGCCACAGCCAATCAATGGATCACAGCAGGCGCACGCTGGCTGCATGTTGTCAATTTAGATGGGGCTTTTGATGAGTTTAGTGCCGCCAATTGGCAGGCGCTCACACAGCTCACAGCTCTCGGTATTCCGGTGCAATTTGGGGGCGGGATTCGCTCTTTTCGCGATGCAGCGATGGCGCTTAAGCGTGGTGTCTCGCGGGTGATTTTTGGCACCATTGCGATCGAAGCGCCAGATATTGTGGCGGATGCGGTACAGCGCTTCGGTGCGGAACGGATTGCAGTTGGCATTGATGCACGTGACGGCCGTGTCAAAACACGCGGTTGGCAAACAGATACGGCCGTATCCCCCATTGATCTTGGTTTTGAAATGAAGGCAGTTGGTATACAAACTGTCATTTTCACCGACATTAGCCGCGATGGCGTTCTGACTGGCGTCAATGCCGCTGCTTCGGCCGAATTAGCCCGGGAAACGGGTCTCAACGTGATAGCATCCGGGGGTGTTGCTGGGTTGGAAGATGTCCACAATACCTATGCCTATGCAGATTCTGGTGTAACTGGCCTTATAATCGGCCGTGCCCTCTACGACAAGCGCATTAACCTTGCCGATGCCATAGCAGTCAGCCAAGGAAACAGTTAAACCCTGCGGGCTCCGCAGTAATCCAATTGCAGGACTATTTTTATGTTAGCCAAACGCATTATTCCATGTTTAGATGTCAAAAACGGCCGTGTTGTCAAAGGTGTCAATTTTGTCGATTTGCGTGATGCGGGCGATCCCGTCGAACAAGCCAAAGTTTACGATCTCGCCGGCGCCGATGAACTCGTCTTCCTCGACATCACCGCTACCCATGAAGCACGCAATACTGTTATGGCGATGGCACGTGCGGTCGCTGATCAAGTCTTTATCCCCTTCACTGTCGGTGGCGGCATCCGTACTATTGCCGATATGCGTGCTATTCTACGCTCCGGTGCAGACAAAATCAGCATCAACTCCGCAGCCGTGAAAACTCCAGAACTAATTAGCGCAGGAGCTGAAGAATTCGGCAGTCAGGCAATCGTCGTTGCCATTGACGCACGCCTGCAATCCAATAGTGCTAAACAATGGGAAGTTTTTGTAAGTGGTGGGCGCAAAGCAACTGGTATCGATGCCGTGCAATGGGCGATCGAAGTTGAGAAACGTGGCGCAGGTGAAATTTTGCTCACCAGTATGGATGGCGACGGCACCCAAGCAGGATATGATTTACCTTTGACGCGTGCCATTAGTGATGCCGTCAACATACCCATTATCGCCTCTGGCGGCGCGGGTAATCTCGCTCATTTCGCAGAAGCATTGACTACCGGTGGCGCCGATGCAGCCTTAGCCGCCTCTTTATTCCATTATAAACAGTTGACCATCGCTGAGGTTAAAGCGTATCTGGCAAAGCAAGGCATTGCGGTACGGCCGATTGTTGATGGATAACCAATGGCAATAGATTTATGGACAAACTAAAATTTGATAAACGCGGCCTCATTCCTGCCGTTGTGCAAGATGCAAATAGCTTGCAAGTGCTGATGGTTGCCTGGATGAATGATCAGTCCTTACAATTAACACAATCTACTGGTGAAACACATTTTTGGAGCCGTAGTCGGCAGGCATTGTGGCATAAAGGCGCGACCTCTGGCAATGTGCAGCGTGTACGTGAAATCCGCTATGATTGTGATGCGGATACGCTGCTCATTTTTGTTGATCCAGCCGGGCCTGCTTGTCACACAGGTGCAACCAGTTGTTTTTACCGCACATTGCCAAACCCAAATTGAAACAATCAATACTTGTTTCTGGTAACGAATGCCCACGAAAAAGATCATAATTCGTGTGAATTCGCTGTGATTCTTAAAATCAGCAAAGGAACCTTACGCATGAACGATGTCATTCAAGAACTATTTAAAACATTACAAGATCGAAAGAGCAATCCAATCCCTAATTCATATACCGCCCAGCTTTTGGCACAGGGAGAGGACGAAATTGTCAAAAAAATCGGAGAAGAAGCGGTTGAGGTAATTTTGGCGGCTAAGGGTCAAGGTGATCAGCGGGTGGTTGAAGAAACGGCCGATCTTGTCTACCACTTACTGGTTCTGCTCGTTGCGCGTGAGCAAACTTGGGATGATGTTTTGGCTGAATTAAATCTCAGGCGTAAATAAAACGTTCGCCAAGAGCAGGCTTTTGAGCTGGCAGCAAACAGTTTCCCACGTTATGATGTTAAAAAAGGGATAGGAGAAATATATAGGTACCATGTGGACAAACCACTTATCAGTCATGTCATTCCCCTTGCGCAAACGCAAATCCATACGTTTGGATACCTATAGGGATGCTACCCTGTTTGCAGCCGCGGTATCATGCACTTGAAAAAATTATTACACCTGCTCCCCAGTATTATTCTGGGTTTATTTATCGGCCGTGTTCTTAGTGAATTTCTCCCTTTTGAAATCATCAATCCCGCGCTAAACGCAATCATTTGGACTGTAGTCGCGGTCAGCTTGGCGCTGTGGGTTTTGCGAAAATTCCCATTTAGCCAGACCTGGCCTGCTTTGCTTTTATTGTTGTATGTGCTGTATCCAGAACAAAATCCATCTACGGCCGTTCTAACCTCACTCCTAACCATTTTAGTCTGGCTGCAACTTTTATGGGGCGAAATTTCTATAAAAGCAAGGTGGGGAACAGCCATTGCTCTTCTGAGCGCATTTACTTTTTTTTTGCTTTACATTACAACCCTAGCCCCTGACATTTTAGCAGCCGATAACGGCGAATTTCAACTCATCGCAGCCAATCTTGGCGTCGCCCACCCTCCCGGTTTTCCACTTTACACCCTCATTGCCCATTTAATGACGCGCCTGCCTTTGAGCACAACGCCAGCTTACCAAGTCAACTTTCTTTCTGCAATCACCAGTTCGATTACACTTTTTTTAATCTATCTAACCACCTTGCATTTGACCCAAAAACATCTCGCAGCCGTAACGGCCGTTATCGCTCTCGGCAGCGCAACCACATTCTGGGCACAAGCTACAACCGCCAATATTCGCAGCTTAACCGCGCTATTTGCCGCTTGGATGTTTTATGCACTGATCAGCTTTTATTTGGCGACTAAACAAGGTCAGCAAGCCAAAGCGGATCATTACTTGATCTGGTTTGGCTTGGGGTTAGGATTAGGTGGAACACACCATGCCTCATTGGCTTTTATGGGTCTGATCTTTGTGATTTTCATTTTGGTCACAGATCCGTCTTTATTCTACATGCCTAAACGGTGGCTGCGGCCGTTGCTCGCTTTCCTGCTCGGACTTTTACCATTGTTCTATCTGCCTTTGCGTGCATTTGCCGATGTAAGGGGCACATCAGTAGGTCTGGCAACCTGGTCAGGGTTCTGGAATCATGTACTTGCCTTGGGTTTTCGTGGCGATCTTTTTTATTACACAGCGCCCGCAGAATTGTGGCAGCGGCTCAAAATCATGGGCAATGTGATGACATTCCAGTTTGCATGGCTGTTGCTTTTAGGAATGTTCATTGGCATCTTTGTCCTGCTCAAAAGAGATTGGCGGCTAGCGCTACTGCTTGGTGGTGCCTTTGGTATCCACACACTGGTCACAGCAACCTACCGCGCTCCACAGACGGTTGAATATATGCTGCCAGCATATGTTGCCATTGTACTCTGTTTGGGGGTAACTGTCGGGTGGTTACAATCGCTTACAAATAAACGGCCGATCATTAAAAGCATTGGCCTTGTATTGGCAGGATTATTATTGGTAACGGCTGTTGCCCAAGCCAACCAAAATTATCCCAGTTATGCCGTCTTACACAAAGACAGGTCTGCACGCGACTATGCACAACCAATATTAGAACAAGCACCACCAGACAGTGTCATTCTAGCGCATTGGCATTGGGTCACACCGTTGTGGTATTTGCAAGAAGTTGAAGGATTACGACCTGATGTAGAGATTCGTTTTGTATTTCCTGAAGGTGAAACCTATGCTGAAACATGGGCACAACGGGTGGCAGTGGATTTTGGAAACGGCCGTGACGTCATCAGCACTTATTACAATCCCGCAACATTCGTCAATCTACCATACCCCGAACCACTCGACGAAGCTTATCTCTTTCGACAGACACCTCGCAGCAACCTGCCTGCAAATTTTACACCAATTGACCTGCATTTAGGTGAAACAATTCTGCTGCGCGGCATGCATTTGGACACGCCAACCACTACGGCTGGCCACGAAGCTGTTTTTACCCTAGCTTGGGAGCCATTAAATACAACGCCAGAACCGACCACATTATTTACCCATCTCGTCGCTCAAAACGGTGAAATCGTCGCGCAACAAGATGTACCCGCGCTCGCAAAATCAACAGGAGTGACCTTAACACAATTCCGACTCACGCCCCGCTTGGATGTACTGCCAGGAACCTACAGCCTAATGAGCGGCGCATATACCACCGAACCCTTGTTAAATACAAATGGTGCCGCACGGACAAAGCTCACAACTTTACCCATCATTGCCAAACAACAACCCCAAACCACACAACAGCCCACCTACCGCCCTTTGATTGCTGAAAATCGTCTGCTGCGCGGCTACGATTGGGATAATACGCTTGCAGGTCAACCGCGCCTTTACTTGCATTGGCAAACGCCTGCAGGTCATCAAACAGAACGCCTCGACACAAACAACTTCACATTTCCTACCTTTGCCGGCCCCTGGAACCTGCCCATTGACAATCGCCAATTGACCATTGACAATGAGCAATTTTATGTACCATTCGGACAAGGTATTGTATGGACAGGCAAGCCACTTGATTCTGACCAGACCTTAGAACCAGGACAAACACTCACCTTAAGCCAGGATTTGCGCAGCAGCCAGCCCATCCTACGTGATTATGCGATTTCGGTAAGACTAATTGGCTTTGAGAAAGATGGTTATTTTTGGGAATGGTGGGATTTGGATGACAGCATTCCAGCAATGGGAGCGATACCGACATTAAAATGGATACAAGGCTCGCGTATAGGTTCGCCCCACTTTTTGACGGTTGATCCGGAAGCAGCAGCCGGTCAACAAATCGGTGGCGCTTTGAATCTATACGATGCATTTACAGAACGGCCGTTGTCCATTCTTGACGAACGCATTACCTCTCAAACACCCTGGCTGCCTTTAGGCACAACCAACATTACAACGGTCCCATAATAACGAATCCCCGGTGCACAAAAAAAGCGGTGATCAAGAAATTGACCACCGCTTAAACTTTTTAGTCCAGGCAAACAACGCCTCAGTGCTTAATCGAAATCAAAATCTTCCTCAGGGTAAGCAACGGCCTCTTCTGCCTGTGCCAACTGGCGTTCTGCAGCCGCAGCAGCGATCATAGCCTCTAAAACACTCAAGTCGGTATTGTCATCAATAAGGGTGGAAGTAGTTACCTGATCCAAATCAATTTCCTCACCATCACCAAGTTCTTCAATCTCTTCTTCTTCGGCGATACGGAAACCAGTACCAGCCGGAATGAGTTTACCGATAATCACGTTTTCCTTGAGACCAATTAGTCCATCTTCCTTGCCGGCAATCGCAGCCCCAGCCAATACTTTAATTGTATGCTGGAAAGAACTTGCAGATAAGAAGCTGTCCGTATTCAAAGATGCCTTCGTGATACCTAATAAAATAGTTTCAGCATCAGCAGGTTCACCACCTTCGGCCACAACTTCTTCATTGATGCGCAAGAATTTAGGTGCTTCAATCAAATCGCCAGGGAGCAATTCAGTATCACCAGAGGATTTCACACTAACTTTACTCAACATCTTGCGAATGATGACTTCAAAGTGCTTGTCATGGATATTTTGACCTTGCGGACGATAAACTTGCTGCACTTCGTGCAGCAGATATTGGGTCACCGCATCGCGGCCTAAAATTTCCAGGATTTGGTGCGGATTCTTAGAACCCTCAGTGAGCTGCTGACCCGCAGAAACTTTATCACCATCACTTAACAAAAGACGTAAACCAGCAGGTATGGCGTAATCACGTTCGTCAATGCTTTCCCAGACGACTTTAAGCGCATCTCCTTCACGAACCACCTGACCAGCATGGCGTGCAGAAACGATTTCATCACCAGCAGCATTTTCGGCAATTAAAGTACCAGAATCGACGGTATCTTGATTACCTACACGGATTTCCCAGCCTGCGGGAATTTCATAGATATCATCTATCATCTTGCGATCGGTCACAAAGACGTGACGCACACCTTCAACCATGCGAATATCAGCAATACCACCTACTTCGGTGATCACAGCTTCACCCTTCGGACGTTGGCGGGCTTCAAAAAGCTCTTCAACACGGGGTAAACCCTGTGTAATATCGCCACCAGCAGAGGCTGTACCACCGGTATGGAAGGTACGCAAAGTTAACTGAGTGCCAGGTTCACCAATAGATTGGGCAGCGACAATACCAACGGCCGTTCCCAATTCTACCGGGCGACCACGACCTAGATCAAGGCCGTAACATTTTGCACAAATCCCACGATCCATTTCACAAGTCATCGGGGAAAAGACATAAACTTCATCAATACCAGATAGGTCAATTTCCTCTGAAGAGTAATCATCCAGCAGGTCACCGGCGTTCACAATTATTTCGGCCGTTTCAGGGTGAATAACAGTTTCAGCAAGTACACGGCCGGCAATACGTTCAGCCAGGGTTTGCTTGCCAAAGTTTTCGGCACGTTTAACCCAAATACCCTTTGTGGTACCACAATCTTCTTCATAAACAATGATGTCTTGGGCAACATCCACCAAACGGCGCGTCAGATAACCCGCATCTGCCGTACGCAGCGCAGTATCGGCAAGACCTTTACGCGCACCATGCGTCGAGATGAAATATTCCAAAGCCTCTAGTCCTTGACGGAAATTTGATTGAATCGGAACAGGAATGATACGCCCTTGCGGATCAGCCATTAGACCACGCATACCGGCCAATTGTGTAATCGGGCCAAAGCCACCTTTACCTGCACCTGATAAAGCCATCACCGCCATTGGTCCTTCAGGGTCAAGCGCATCCCGAACCGCATCGGCAACATCATCTTTAGCCTCATTCCAGGTTTCAACGGTGCGCTGATATTGTTCTTCCTCGGTGAGCAGACCACGCCGGTACTGACGGTCGATTTCATCTACACGCTTGCGTGCACTATCAAGAATCGGCTCACGTTCTTCCGGGATGGTGAGATCAGCAACAGCTACTGTTGTGCCTGAAATCGTAGCATATTTGAAGCCAACATCTTTAATGGCATCTACCATCAGGATCGTCTTTTCATCACCAACGATATGGTAAATGCTATTAATCAGGCGATTGACCCCACCTTTATCTAACAAACGGTTGATGAAACGGGCTTCTTCGGGCAGCGCTTTGTTGAAAAGCACCCGTCCAGGAGAAGTTTCAATCATGCGCATTCTTGGTTTGCCATCAGCATATCGTTTGTTTTTATCGTCATAATAGGTTTCGGTATAAACCTTGATTTTGGCGTGAATATCGATGTAATCTAAATCATAGGCCAGAAGAACTTCGTCAAGATTGCCATAGACTTGACCTTCACCAAAACGGCCGTCGCGCATGAGTGTAATATAATAAACACCCAAAACCATATCTTTTGATGGGCCTACAATCGGCTGACCATCGGAAGGTTTGAGTAAGTTGCGGCTTGCCAACATCAAATTCTTGGCCTCATGCACTGCTTTTTGTGAAAGCGGCACATGCACAGCCATTTGGTCACCATCAAAGTCAGCATTAAACGCGGCACAAACCAGCGGATGTAATTGAATCGCTTTACCTTCGACCAATTTCGGCATAAAGGCTTGAATGCCCAGGCGATGCAATGTGGGGGCACGATTGAGAAGGATCGGCCGTCCCTGAATCACCTCTTCCAACACTTCCCAAACTTCTGGTGGCTGGCGTTCAATGAATCGTTTGGCACCTTTGACATTACTGGCATAACCATAATGGATCAGCTTGCTAATGACAAAGGGGCGGAACAATTCCAAACCCATAATTTTGGGCAGGCCACATTCGCCCATTTTCAATTTAGGCCCAACCACAATGACAGATCGTCCGGAATAATCAACACGTTTACCAAGCAAATTGCGACGGAAACGACCTTTCTTCCCTTTGAGCATATCAGATAATGATTTAAGCTCACGACGACCACGGCGGCTCAACGCTTTACCACGTTGGCTGTTATCAATTAAACTATCAACCGCCTCTTGCAACATGCGTTTTTCATTACGCACGATGACATCAGGCGCACCAAGCTCCAAAAGACGTTTCAGGCGGTTGTTGCGGTTGATTACACGACGATAAAGATCATTGAGGTCAGATGTTGCAAAGCGACCACCATCTAGCTGCACCATTGGACGCAAATCAGGGGGAATCACTGGTAAAACGGTTAGAATCATCCATTCAGGACGATTACCACTGGCACGCAAGGCTTCAACCACCTGCAGCCGTTTGGTTGCACGTTTGGCAGCTTGCTTGGAGCGAGTTGTCCTGACTTCACGCCATAAATCGCGTGAGAGTTGTTCCAAATCCATATTATTAAGGATATCGAAAAACGCCTCGGCACCCATGCCGGCGCGGAAGACATTACCAAACTTACTTTTTAGTTCACGGAATTCATTTTCGTTGAGGAACTGCATCACCGCCAAGTTGGACAACTGCTCCCGACTGGTTTGAGCTTGT
>JAGRDI010000215.1:0-9828 GCA_020432765.1 Anaerolineales bacterium
ATCAAATCCCAAAAGCTCATGTAATCGATCAATACGCCGGGTGAAGAGGCTTTTCAGGTCTGATGTGTGTTTCAAACGTTGGATTGGATTGCGTAATAAGGCGCCTATTTCGTAGGCAGGTTCGCCCAGCACACCTTTGGGATCAATTGCCAGCCAGGGCTGCCTGCCGGCTTTGATGATGTTGTCATGATGCAAATCACCGTGCAGCAGAACGGCCGTTTCCATCGAATTCAATAGTTCCTGCGCGACAATTTCGGTTTTATCGATCAGTTTTTCAGGAAAGGGGCCAGTACCGCCTTTGTATTTTTGACGCAGTTTTGTTAAACCGCCAAACCAATCTTGTACAGTGGGAAAGAGTTGGTTTGTGTCGATTGGCTGCCAGAGCTGCTGCATGACTTGGGCGGCAATGGTTGTTGCCTGATCGTCGTTGGATACGGCCGTTAAGGGTGTTCCCGGCTGTAAATATTCCAACAAAAACATGCCCCGCCCAACATCAGCCGCCAACAACTGCACGCAGCCATTCCCATCCCAAATGCGCAGCGCTTCAATTTCAGTCAAAATTTCCTTGTTTGAAGGCACACCTGCTTTGAGTACAACGATTGTTCCATCTTTGCGGACTGCCGGTGCGACGTAATTGAAAGAGAGATTGGAGAAAGGCGGCTGTAATATCAATGACCATTGCCTGGCATTTTTAGCGAGCAGTTGAGGGAGAGTTTGCAGCCAATCGCGCCCCGCCTTGCCAAAATATTGTTGTATATTTTTTGTGAAAGGTTCGGGTAAGGCAGCGTTCAAAACCACCACCGCATCAATGCAATCGCCCAAGCCGGCAAATCCCGAACTTTCTCCGAACCTCTCTCAAAATCCGCCACACCCCAATTATACAACATTATCGTCCCCCCACCCGTCACCCCCCCATCCAACCCGTCATTCCTGCGCAGGCAGGAATCCACATTACCCATTCTGCCATCCACCACCCCCCTTCACGCTCAGGGCCGTCTCCCCCACGCTCAGGGCCGGTCTCCCGACCGCGCCCGCCATTCGCCATGCAGAACCACATAAAACCCCAATTTGTCGTCTGTAACACATAAACCTTATAATGTTTCCTCGTCTACTTTTATCGCGCCAGCAGCGATGGGATCGAATCCGGCGGGCCATAGCGTTTGGGCGTTATAATTGGCTCCACTTAGGTTCGCATCGCGGAGGGCTGATTGCCGTAAAGCCCTGCGAAAACTATCATTAGTTTCGTATTCGTAAATGGCCCTCCTCATTCGAGCTTCGGCCATGCGCCTTTCAGGCAGGCTCACCCTCAATTTAGCCCCACTCAAGTTTGTCCCACTCAGGTCAGACCCTTGTAGTTTTGCTCCGAGCAGGTCGGCTCCACTCAGGTCGGCCCCGCTCAAGTTGGCATCGCGCAAATCAACGCCCCGCAACTTTACCCACTTTAAATCTCTTTCCGATAAATCAAAGCCGCTCATTCGTGGCTTTCCTCTTGCCTCCCAAGATAATGCAATATCGTATTGCACATCCCGTTGTGTATTACCCAGAGTCACATCCCCTTGCGCCTGGATAAAAGAACCGCCCACATCCCCAGTACTGGCCGCTTGCGCGGCTCGACCAATCGCTGCCCCTTTAACATCACTTAAATCACCAGTGGTTATCTTGTCACCAACCACCGATTCTCGCGTATACCCATCCAGCCACTCACCACAAAAACGGCACTTTTTCGCTGCCGTCTTGATCGTTTCACCACAGAACGGGCATTCTTTACTATCTGACATACGACACCTGCTTAAAAAACCACATCCCCATAAAGATCAGCCACCATCCAAACATTGTGACCTGCCCCACTCCTCCGCCACCATTTTCCCCCCTCATGCAGCAGCCTCATCCAGCCCCCTCAAATTATTGCGCACGATTTTACTATAGGGGTGTTCTAGACCAAGACCCTCCTCAAGTATAGCCAGCGCCTGCTCATAGTACGCCTTCGCCCCCGCCAGGTCGCCGTTGCTGTCGGCGCTGTTGATGGTGATTGGTTGGGCGTGTTGGTTGGTCATTAATTGTTTCTTCAGGAAGCGTTTAATCCCAAAATGCTTGGAATTCCGATTCATCATGACCACAGGCAACAATTAGTTGCATGATGACAGAAAGGATACTGCGAGAACTTAAGTTTGTTTCTACCCAGATAGATGAGTTGGGAATTGGGGCCGGATTGGCCATGTCATCCTGGGCATAGGCAACGTATTGGCGTTTGCTTCCAGCCACGTTTGTCACTCTATTCATGAAGTTCTCTGCTCCATGCTGTTTAATCAGTTTTTCAACTGTTTTGAGAAGCACTTCACGCCATGTTTGGGCAGTATAGATTTCGCCGAAAAGGATGAAACGTGTAGGTTTGTGGCCAGTGGGATCGTCCTCTTGGGCTGTGATTTCGATGGCTTGAGGGCGCCACCAGATTTCAAAGGCATTCTGGCAAAGCTGCACGGCACGTTGCTGAATGTTTGTATCATCCCACTTTTCTTGAGCCGCGACAAAGTCATTCAATGCAAAATTACTGCCCACAAAAACAGGTTTTTTGTCGACAAATGATGAATTACCCATGGGTTCATTTTTACCGGTGAGGGTAAGATTGCCAATTGTGTGCTGGTAAAGGTCATGGATTTGAGCGGCGTTACTGCCTAGATGAAGTTCCCACTCTTCGTTGAGGGTTTGGGGCATGACATGTTCAATGGTGATGCGCGGGTGGGTGACATCTACCGGTTCATTGTTGTGCGTGAGTGACTCTTCCAAGGATTCCAAAATGTGTCGGCATTTTGCCGTACCGCTGTTGTAGATGGGGAAACGAATCCAGCCATTGAGAAACTCTTCATCGGAAGGCCAGCGGCGGGCTAAGAGGTGAGAGCGTGTTGATTCTACTTTGTCTTCTGTCAGGCTCTTATAAAGGGCGATGAAGATGCGGTTGAGAGCGTTAGTGGGTACACGGCAGAAGAACCGGCGAATGACATAGGATTCGATGGCATCCAATATTTGACACATCTCCGTGCTGGTTAATTCACCCTGGTCATAATCATGGTAGAGAGCCAGCAGGAAGGGGTAAGCCGTGTTGATTTCCCAGCGATTGATGCGATGCAGCCGGCGGCGAATTTGAGGATCAGGTTCGTTGTCAGGTTCAATGAGTCGTTTGTAATAGCCGGCGTAGATGCGCATGTCCATGAGAACATCAATTACTTCATTTGATGTGGGTAAGTTGGACAGGTTATTTTTAATCGCTTCATAGATGGAACCCTGACGGACAAAAGTGCCATCCTTCGTAAGATACCGCCAAAGGAAATTGGTAAGTTGATCACCAAGCTCCACTTCAATGGGATGCCAGAGGTCTTTGTAAGCTAAGATTTGATCTTCTTCATCATCGATGCGCATCAAAAGATAGTTGCGTACAAGGTCAGCCTGGGTGAGAGGTTGTCCTTTTGCATTCAGACTTTCAAAAATCAAATAGGGGTTTTCATCCTTGGCAAGAACGATGCTGACGATCATGAATTGTTGGACAAGCAAGTTATGGATTCGTTTGAAGTCGTAAGGCTGACCAGTTTCATCGCGACCTTGCAATTGTTTGGTGAAAAAACGGTAGGCTTGAACCAAGTGTAGTTGGCCATTAATGCTGCCATTCATGATTTGGTAGAATGCTTGACGATCAGTTTGGGTAGGAAATAGTTTGAGCCGATTTTGACCATCTGCCCATTTGTTGATGAGGTATTGTTCGTTTATTTGCGCTGCCAATTTTTTGTCGTTTTTTGTAGCTAAATCACGCATCGCAGCCAATAAAACGAAGAGAGTAGTCAATCTCTGTTGCCCGTCGATGAGGACATATTTGCTGACGCCATGAGGCTGCATGTCGATGGGCATGGTGACGATGGCGCCTAAGAAGTGTTCACGGCCGTCGCTGGATTCGTAGAGTTCGGTCAGATCATCCCAGAGTGTTTTCCAATGTTCCTTTTTCCAACTATAGTGCCGTTGAAAGAGGGGGATCACATATTGTTTTTCACCTTCTAATACGGGTTGCAACTTGGTTTCACTGGCTTTCATATTTTGAGTTCCTTCTCCAAACTATTGGTCACGACAATTCCCACTAAATCGCATTTTTCACAAATCCACACCACCACTCAATGCTGGTTGATTAGTAAGACCCCACAAAAACAAACAACCGCTGGCCATTTTCTCAAATGGCCAGCGGCTAAGTAGACAATTCGCCAGGTAGTGTGTTATGGTTGTATTGTCTGGCCGCTGCCATCGGCCGGATTTGAGTCCCAAGCGTGTTCAAGACGCTGTGGGACTTTTTTACTTCGCTTGCTCAAGCTATTGTAACGGCCGTTCCCCCATTTGTCACCTAACCCAACACCCATCCACCCGTCATTCCCGCGCAGAGCCTGTCCCCGCAAAAGCGCGGGCAGAAATCCACAACCCCACCCCCCAAATGTCATTCCTGCGCAGGCAGGAATCCACAACCGGTCTCCCGACCGCGCCCGCCATTCGCCACACAAAACCTGCGTGACCCTTACGCCGCCGCTGTGCAGGCATTCAAAACCCCCGCCGATTTCAAGCATTTAGTACAGGCAGCGCTGGTTGGGCAATTTACGGATTGGTTAAGCCTGGCCAGATAAGGGCGGTTATTTCTCGTTCTCGTTTGGTCAATTGCCGTCAAATAGTCAAACACCTTGTGCACACGTTCAGCACAAATCCGTGGTGAATCTTCACTCTTGCTCAGCCAAATAGTCCGTATACCCACCCAAAAACTCAGTGAGCTGCCCGTCGCGTAGTTCGACGATGCGGTCAACGACTTTGTCGAGGAAGTAGCGGTCGTGGCTGATCACCAGCACGGTGCCCACAAATTCGTCCAGGGTTTCCTCCAGCACTTCAATCGCGGGAATGTCGAGGTTATTGGTGGGTTCGTCAAGCAGCAGCAGATTCGGCCGTTCCAGAACCAATTTCGCCAACTGCAAACGGCTGCGTTCACCGCCGCTGAGTTTGCCGATAGGCTGCTGCATTTGTTCGTAACTGAATAAATAGCGCAGCAGGATGGCAACGGCCGTTTCACGGCTGACAGGTGCAGCTTGGCGAATTTCGGTGATCAAATCCCACTCATCATGCAGTGTCTCTTGCTCCTGGGCGTAATAACCGATTTTATTGCTAGGCCCGATCTTTATTTCTCCACCTGTAATGGCTTCTGGTTCTAACAACTGTTTCAGCAGCACAGATTTACCAGCGCCATTGGGGCCAACTAAGCCCACCTTTTCTCCATGCCATAGAGTCAGATTCAAGTCACGAAAAATGGTTTGGCCATTGTCGAAGGTCTTGGTAACATGCACCAGTTCCACTGACTTTTTGCTGCCGCGCCAGCCGGCTAAATCAAGCTTCATGCGGCGTGCCTCGGTTACTTTTTCGACCTTATCCATCTTGTCGAGCATTCGTTGGCGGCTGCGTGCTTGTTTGATATGGCGTTCATTGACTACCATTGATGCCCACAGTTCAAAGCGTTTGATTGCCGCCTCGATGCCGGCAATCTCTTTTTGTTGCGCAGCATACAACTGCTGTTGGCGCAAGCGCCGCAGTTCGCGTTCGGTGGTATAGGCAGTGTAATTACCGTGATAAAGGTTGATACGGCCGCTTTCCATTTCAGCGATATGCGTGGCGATCTCGTCTAACAAATAGCGGTCATGCGAAATAATGACCACACAACCGGCGTAACTGCGGATTAATTTTTCTAGATTGCGTTTGGCAGGTAAATCCAGGTGGTTGTCGGGTTCATCGAGCAGCAGCAGTTCTGGCGCTTGTACGAGCAGTTTTGCCAGCATGATCAATTTCTTTTGCCCGCCGCTGAGATGGTCTGTGAGAATATTCCATTTGTCGCTACCCATGCCCAATGCAGATAACGTTTCGCGCACAAGACTGTTGTAACGATCGCCGCCGAGTTGGTCATATTGGCGCAGCAGCTTTTCATGTTTGACCATCACTTTTTCTAAGGCGCGTGGATTGCTGTAAGTTTCGGGCTGCCCCATTTGCTGTTCGAGTTTGGCCATTTTGGCTTCAGTGATGCCGAGTTGGGGAACGGCCGTTAATGCTTCTTGCAAGACTGTATGGCCAGGCGGCAAACTGGGTTCCTGGTGCAGCCGCGCCCATGTCAGCCCCGATTTACGGAAAATATTACCTTCATCGGCTTGCATTTCCTGGGCGATAATTTTTAGCAGGGTTGACTTGCCCACGCCATTTGCTCCCACCAAACCGATACGCTGGTTGCGTTGGATTTCCCAACTTATGTCGTTGAAAATCGGCCGTCCAGCCAAACTCACACCCACCTTGTCCAAATTAATCAATATCTCAGCCATAATTTTTACTCATTATATTTTTATGCGTTTTTGCCTCGGATGTACGCAGATTTTCACGATTTTTGTAGATTAAGAAAATAATCAGGTAACAACTGTAGAACGATTTGCAAAATCGTCCTACAAATTTATGCCCTGAACAAATAATTAAAGCCCAATAATTCTTGGGAATCTGTGATAATTGGTGGCAAAAAACAAAAAAGCCGAGACGTTTGCGCCTCGGCTTTGGAAAACATTACTTTACATAACTGTCATTCAGGAGGCGCGTTTAATGAAGACAGGGGGAAATCGAAACCCATGAATGCCCGACAATTCACCGTTTGCGTAAAACCCTGAACGAAAATCATGCGCATAAGCATACCACTATGTTTGCACTTTCTGCAAAAACCAGCATATGAGACAAAGACTTCGACAGGTTCACTCCTCTTCGTACAATGACATTACATCAACAGAACTTTCGTGCGCTTTTTCTTTTCAGTTTACTGTTCCTTGAATATTGATATACTCCCCCTATGCGCAGGAACCTAATTCCTTTTTTCTTCATCATAACGGCCGTTTTCCTATCGGCATGTGATCTGGTTTCAGAATTGCAGCCAAATCCACCAACAGAAACCCCCACGTCTATTGCTGTAACGCCGGGTGCAACGGCCGAACTTGTTAGTACGCCAGATTTTGATATTCCGGTCAGCGCAACTGCACAACCGGATCGCTTGATTATTTGGCTGCCGCCACAGATTGTTGGACCCAATGATGCTACCACCAATGTCTTATTAGAACAGATCAATACATTCAACAATGCAAATCCAGAGTTAAGTATTCGTGTAGAACAAAAAACAGTCTCTGGTCAAGGCGGCATATTGAGCTATTTGCGCACCGGCTCTGTTGTCGCACCGGCAATATTGCCAGACCTGGTCGCGATTCCTGTGGATATGTTATCAACGGCAGCCACCGATAATTTGATTTATCCTTTAACTGAAATGGTGGACACAACCGGCTTAGAGCAGCTTTATCCGGCCGCCAGTGAAATGGGTCAGATTGAATCACAATTAATGGGGTATCCCTTTGCACTGACGGATTTGCCCCATCTTGTCTACGATAACAGTGTGTTGACAACGACATTGCCGCTAACCTGGCAGCAGTTAATAGTCGATGAAAACCGTAATATGGTATTTGCGGCGGATGGCACTGATGGGGCCACATTAGCGCTGCAATTTTATCTGGATGCTGGCGGCAACTTATTCAACGCTGATGGTCTGCCGATATTGGAACTTGAACCATTAATTGTGACGCTTGAACAACTAGAAATGGGTCGTGAAACAGGTTTTTTGAATCCTGCAAGTAGTAATCTGACTGCGTATAATCAGACATGGCAGCTTTTTTTGAGTGGTGAGAGCAATATCGTGCGCACCTCGGCCAATTATTATTTGAATCAGGAAACAACTGAATTACCCCTTGGATTTACAGTAACTGCCGGCATTGATCGTCCTTTAACTCCTTTAGTAAATGGATGGGCTTGGGCAGTCAGTACATCTGACCCGGCCAAGCGTTTGTTGGCTGTTGAACTAATTGAAGAACTGGTCGCTCCTGAAAATCTGGCTGCCTGGACATTTGATAGTAAAATGCTGCCGGCACGCCGTGATGCATTTGCTTTTTGGCAGCAAAGTGAAGATCCGTTTGTCAATTTTATTAGCCCGGAATTAGAGCGGGCACGACCTATGCCAGTATCAATTAATAGTAAAACAATGACTGTTTTAGGGGATGCTGTGTTCCAGGTTGTTTCTGGCAGCAAAACGGCGCAGGAAGCAGCCACCGAAGCTGTAAATGCGCTGCAATCGTAGGTCTTAAGTAATTTACAAAGTTGCCATACTGTACGTTCACTATCGTTTTAGTGAATTACTTAAGCATATACACAAGGTAGTTCAAATAATCTAATGCCTATGCTTTATTTTCGTGACTACCGCCAGCATGTGGCGGCGTTGGTAGCGGCAGCTTTGGAGGCTGCAAATCCGTATACGGCCGTTAAACGCACGATGCATGTAGACGGCCGTTTTCTCAAAATTGACTCGCGGTCTTATCCAGTTGATTCAGGTCGCATTTTTATCATTGCCGTTGGCAAAGCATCTGTGCCTATGCTGCAGGCGGCGGTTGATGTTTTGGACGCACAATTTGCCGCTGGCATTGCCATAACCAAACATGGCAGTTTGCCGCTTGATTTTTCTCCACCAGATAATGTGACTGTGTATTCTGCTGGTCACCCTATTTCCGATGATGCCAGTATACTTGCTACAACGGCCGTTTCTGACTTATTAGCTTCCACGACCGTTGGTGATCTCGTTATATGCTTGATTTCAGGCGGGACATCAGCCTTGTTAAGCGCACCGCTCGTTTCGCTTTCTGAATGGCAAGCATTAAACAATGCTTTATTGGCCAGCGGGTGCACGATCAATGAGTTTAATACCGTGCGCCGTCAGTTAGATGCAGTCAAAGGGGGTGGCCTGGCACAGTGGGCTGCGCCGGCAGCCTGTGTGAGCTTAATCTTGAGCGACGTTGTTGGCAATCCTCTCGCAGCAATTGGCAGTGGTCCTACCGTGCCTATGCAAGAATCCCCAGCAGATGCCGGCGCGATTTTAGAGCGGTATCACGTAGCAGCAAAGATGGATACGGCCGTTTATGCAAATATCCAGGCTGCACTGTCACAAATACCTCAATCGGCAGAAACTTTAGATGCTGCCAATACCCACATCATCATTGGAGATGTGGGCCAGGCCGCACAGTCTGCGATGGCTTGTGCCATGCAGCTGGGCTTTGTATCACAGCTCTTGACCTCGCATCTGGAAGGGGAAGCGCGTGAAGCCGGCAAGTTTGCGGCTGCCATTGCTAAAGATACTTTGCCTGGCCGCTGTCTGATTCTAGGCGGCGAAACGACTGTCACACTACATGGTGATGGTATTGGCGGCCGTAATCAGGAAGTGGCTTTGGCTGCGGCCGTTGCCTTAGCGGGCCAACCAAATACAGTGATTGCTAGTTTTGCCACCGATGGCGACGATGGCCCCACACCACCAGGTGAGGCGACCCCAGCTGCTGGTGCTGTTGTGAGTGGTGAGACTGTGGGCAACGGCCGTAACTACCACCTCGATGCCCAAAAATTCCTGGACAATAACGATAGTTACACCTATTTTAAGCAGCTTGATCAGTACAGTGAACAAAATGACCCACCAGAGCCGCAAACCCACTTGCGGCCTGGCCCTACGGGTACAAATGTTAACGATTTAATTTTTATCCTAACCTATGCGGAGTAGAAACCAATGAGTGTGAAATTTGGTACCGACGGCTGGCGTGCCGTTATTAGTGACACCTTCACATTTGCCAACCTGCGCCTGGTTGCGCAGGCGATGGCAGATTTTATCCTTGAACAAAACAGCGATGATCCCAGCGTTGTGATTGGTTATGACACACG
>JAGRDI010000215.1:9912-25185 GCA_020432765.1 Anaerolineales bacterium
GCCGATACGCCTACACCTGCTATCAGTTTTGCAGTTGTGGATAAAAAAGCCACCGCAGGCGTGATGATTACGGCCAGTCACAATGCGCCGCGTTACAATGGCGTTAAACTTAAGGCTAGTTATGGCGGCAGCGCCAGCCCTGCCCAAAACCGGCGTGTGGAACAACTGTTACAGCGCAATCAAGAAATTTTGCATGGCCCTAATTTGATGGATATTGATGAAGCTGTGCGGCAGGGCAAAGTCGTCAAATTTGATCCGGCTTGGTCATATTACGAACATTTAGGCACGCTGGTTGATCTGGATGTCATTTCCGGCGGCGAATTAAATGTGGTTGCTGATGGCATGTTTGGCTCAGGACGGCGTTCAATTGGCGAGGTGCTCATGCGCAGCCGCACCCGGGTGCATAATATTCGACATGAAATGAACCCCGGTTTTGGAGGCATTCACCCCGAACCGATTGCGAAAAATCTGGGTTACTTGATGTCGTTTATTCAATCTGGGCATTATGACGTTGGTTTGGCAACGGATGGGGATGCCGACCGCATTGGCGCTGTTGATTCCAATGGTAATTTTGTTGATCCGCACCGTATTTTTGCGCTTGTTTTGCGTTATTTATTAGATAAACGCGGTATGCGCGGCACGGTTGTACGCACCGTTTCGACCACACGCATGTTAGATAGAATTGCGCATGCATATGGGCTGCCGCTTAAAGAAACGCCGGTTGGCTTTAACCACATTTCAGATTTGATGATTTCAGATGATGTCGTTATGGGCGGTGAGGAATCGGGCGGTATCAGCATTAAGGGGCATATTCCCGAAGGGGATGGCGTATTGATGGGGCTGCTCTTGTTGGAAGTGATGGCTGAAGCACGTGTGCCTTTGCATGAATTGGTTGCAGATTTGCTGGCGCATTATGGTCCGGCACAATATGCACGCACCGATTTGAAACTCAAGCGTCCGGTGGCTAAGGCTGATATGGTCAAGATGCTGCTTGATTTGGCTCCTGCGGCGATTTCTGGGGTCCAAATAGAGGACATTCAGACAACAGATGGTGTGAAATATTATTTGGATGATGGCAGTTGGTTGTTGATACGGCCGTCGGGTACCGAACCTGTTTTGCGTGTTTATGCTGAAGCCGAAAATGATGCACGTGTTGCTGCACTTTTGAATTTTGGCGAAGAGATGGCAGCCAAAGCATGATCTAGGTAAACTGGTTATTGGGTGATCTGTACAGGGAGCCGAGCTTTTTTATCAAAGCATTATTCTTATGGAGGTTTTCGCGATGCTCAAAAAAATCTTGTTCGGATTTGTCCCACTCATGTTGCTAACTTTGATTATCTGGCAGTTTAATACTCCCACGACGATTGTGAACAACGGCCGTTCACGTGCGCCACAACAACATGATGCACACAGCAACAGCAAAGCAGCACAAATTAAAGGGCCGTTTATTAGTGAAGTTTCTGTACCCGTGCGTAGTGACTCGATTCGCGATTTGTCCCCGATCAATCAAATTGATCCAGTTATAAACCGCGAGATCAATCCGCGCCACAATCCGAATCTTTTAAATGCTGAGTTAGAACTTGGTTCCAGAACCCCAGATGCATTAGCAGCCAATGGATTGAATACAAACGGCCGTACGCCCGCCCCACTCATCAGCTTTGAAGGTATGAACGGTGCTGAAAGTGGCAGATTTGCACCGCCGGACACGGTTGGTGATGTAGGGCCAGATCATTATGTCCAAATGGTCAATGTCGCCATGTCAATTTATGCTAAGGATGGCACACGTCTCACTGGCCCCACATCCCTAAATGATATTTGGGAGCCGTTAGGCGCACCTTGTGGCACACAAAATGAAGGGGATCCCATCGTTTTGTATGATAGTCTGGATGATCGCTGGTTGTTGAGCCAATTTACATCTCCAAATGGGATCTGTATCGCAATTTCACAAACGGCCGATCCGACTGGCGATTATTGGCTCTATAGTTTTGCAACGCCTGAATTCCCAGATTACTTTAAATTTGGTGTTTGGCCCGATGCTTATTTCATGTCAGCAAATGAAAGCACCTACACCGCTTATGCCTTCGACCGTTTGAGTATGTTGGATGGTGAACCAGCCGCTTATCAATTTTTCAGTGGCGGCACGAATCTATATCTGCCCAGCGATTTAGACGGAGCCAATTGGCCCTGGGATTTTGCAACCAACACTTTCTACACATTCAAAGATGATGAATTTGCGGATCATGGTGGCGGTGATGATCGCCTCGAATTATGGGAGTTCTATGTCGATTGGTTTGAGCCGTCAAATTCCAGTTTTGAACTGGTAGAAAGCATACCGATAACGCCCTTCAGTTATACGGTTTGTGGTTTTTTTAATTTGGAGTGCATCCCGCAGCCCATACCTGGCGCGAACCTGGATGCACTTTCAGAATGGCCAATGTACCGCTTTGTCTATCGCAATTTCGACACCTACGAAAGTTTGATAGGGAATTTTACGGTGAATGTGAATGCTAGTTCCCAAGCTGGCATCCGCTGGTTTGAACTGCGGCGAGACGATTTTTCCACCTGGGAACTATATCAGGAAGGAACCTATGCGCCGGATGATGAGCATCGTTGGGTGGGCAGTATCGCGATGGATCAGGATGGCAATATCGCTCTAGGTTATACTGTTTCAAGTGAAAGCACCTTCCCTTCCATCCGTTATGCAACTAGGCTCGCAGCGGATCCACTGGGAACTTTGCAAACGGAAACGACTCTGATTGCGGGCGGGGGTGTCCAAACTGATGCTCCCCGTTGGGGTGATTATGCGGCTATGAGTATAGATCCGACCGATGATTGTACCTTTTGGTACACAAATGAATATTATGCAGAGACATCAGGCACAAATTGGCAAACACGCATTGGCGCTTTCAAGATACCGTCCTGCGGTGGTGGAGGCAGTGAACCAGTGCCTTGGAATTGGCTGCCAATAATCAAACATTGATGCTGTTGATCTGCACAGAATTTAAGGGGTGTGAGATACGGGTATAGATGCTTGCGCATGTTTGTCCGTATCTCAGATCAAATGAATACAAAAAGAAAATTATATACTTATCTGTTTTTATTGATTGTTCTGTTGATTACTGCGTGCAGAGAACAAAAGCCTGCGCGGCAGGTTTCTTTTGCAATTTTTGGTGATCCAGCGGAATTAGCCGCCTATGAGGCGCTGGTCACGGCTTTCGAGAATGAATATCCGGATATTAAAATTCAACTGCGCCATACACCTGGGCAGAGTGAGTACCGGCGTCGTTTAGCTACTGAATTTTCCAGCGGTTCACCTTCTGATGTAATGCTGCTAAATTATCGGCGCTTTGCTACTTTTGCTGAGCAAGGTGGTTTAGAGCCTTTAGGCCCCTATTTGGCTCAAAGCCAACATATTCAAGCATCAGACTTTTTTGAGCCTACGATTGAAGCATTTCAGTTAGATGATCAATTGTGGTGTATTCCTCAAAATGTCTCTAGTTTGGTTGTCTATTACAATCGTGATTTGTTTGATGCGGCTGGTTTATCTTATCCGACGGATGATTGGGCGCGGGATGAATTCTTAGCGGCTGCCAGGGCGTTAACGCTAGATGAGGATGACGACGGCCGTATCGATCAATATGGTGTTGGTATCGATCCTAATCTGTTTCGTCTGGCGCCACTCATCTGGCAAAATGGTGGCGAATTGGTTGATGACCCCATTAACCCTACACGCCTGGCGCTGGACACACCAGAGGCGCTAGATGCGCTGCAATGGCTGGTTGATTTGCAAGTTAAAGAGGGTGTTGTGCCAGATGCAGAGGCTGAGGCGGCCGAATCCAGCGAAAGTCGTTTTTTAAACGGCCGGCTTGGACTGTATTTTAACAGTCGTCGCGGCGTTCCCACTTATCGTACTATCAAAGATTTCACCTGGGATGTTGCGCCATTGCCACGCGGTTCGCAAGCTGCTGGCATTCTGCACAGTGACGCTTACTGCCTGGCTGCTGCAACCCAAGACAAAGAAGCGGCCTGGCAATTTATCGAATTTGCGAATTCTGCCGCTGGGCAAAAAATCGTGGCACGTTCAGGCCGCACGGTTCCTTCCTTAAAAGTTGTCGCTGACTCACCTGCTTTTCTTGATCCCTCTTTACCACCGGCAAACAGTCAAGTGTTTATTGATACCATTCCTGAATTAAGGCGTGTACCCATCATGACAACTTGGGCCGGCATTGAAGAAACCGCTAGTAAGGAGATTGAACGTGCATTTTATGGACAAGTGTCGGTCCAAGAGGCTGTGGACACGGCCGTAACGCTTACGCAACCTTTTTTTGATGAAGCTGCAAACGGCCGTTGATATTTTCTAGAAAAACAGACTCCCGCTCACCATGAAGACCCTCTGCCATTTCCTGAAGCCGCTTGAAGTTTTGATTCATTATTCAAAAACGAGGCAAGGGTACACATTATTGTTAAGCCAGATACAATAGAGGCAAGAAAATTTTCAAAAAGATAAGGACATTAAATGGCAACAATACAACCATACGTGGCAAAAGGTACACAGGTTAATCAAAAAATTGAATTAAAAGCAAAAAAAGTTGTTTGGATTACTGCGGGACGAGGCATTGTCTCGGCGATATCTGATTATGTGGTTGCTGTTGACGGTAAGATCAGCATCCTTGGTTACAACGGTGACTTGAATATTCACCTGCGTTTGACAGATGAGAATGCCAGTGCAACCTCCGGTCCCTGTGTTCTGCAGCTCAATACCCTCACAGATGAAAATGCCACGTATAAAGTGGGCCACGATACTTTAACGGTATACGCTGTTTTGGGTGGTGAAAAACAGAATATTAGCATTTTACGCTGTAACAAAGATGAGCAAACTGAGTGCAAACTGTTTGGGCATGTTAACGAAACCGTGCATTTAGACCCGGTCACATAATTGTTGGGTAAAGTGATCGTTGGCACGTCTAACGAAAAATGCCAACGATCAATTTGCCTTTGTACGCGGCTCTCAGTTTCCATCTACGATTCCAAAGGTGAAAACGCCTATCTGGTTGGAAACAGGACCCTGTGCGTTTCCCTTAACCTCGAAGAAGTAATTGACGCTTATATTGTCTACACCAGCTTCATTTTCTATGTACCCTGGTTGATCTGTGCTGGCTCGCCACTCGTAAGCATTGTATGGATACAGGCTGCGAAGGATATCGTAGGATGTGTCATTACTATTGGTCCATACAAGATATAAGTCGTTACCCACAAGGTTGCCAGTCATCAAAATACTGGGCTTTAACCGGTAGACAGCAATGCCACCATGATCGCCGCTGCTTCCCGGCTCAGGATAAGTGACCGCAGTGAAAGCCAGACCGTCGCGGATAACTACATCACCACCGGCTGTTTCACCAAAGCTGACTGGAAAGGGGAAGTTGACAAACTGAGTTGGATTAGACTTATCCGACACATCAAAGCCATAAAGGCCATCCTTTTCCATCAAGTAAACTTCGTCACCTACGATGTCCAGACCTGGTTTCCTCCAGGTTACAATTCCAGCATTGGGAATGAATACCTCACCCTCAACATAAGGATCAGTTTCATCAGAGATATTGACTATCACAAAACTACCTTCATGTTGTGGGCTGTATCCGGCAGTCAGGTAAGCGTAATCACCTTGTACATCAATTTTGAAACCGTCACCATATGAGCTGGCTGGTAAATCCAAGCTGCCTAGTAAAACAGGTACTGCAGGGAGTCCTGATATGTCCAATATCTGAAAACGTAGACCTCCACTACCATCTGCTATGGTGTGATAGGCGCGATTGCCTACGGTGTGGATTTCCCATGCGTGTGGCCAGCCCGGACCTGATGAGTAAATAGTGGGGGTACTCGTCGGGAAGGTGGTCATGTCATAGATTACTAATTCATAACCATAAGCATAGTGCTGACTGACGAATGCATATTGCCCGCCGTCATATGAGATGCTGTTGGCATACCCGCCACCGTCTTTGCGTGCGGTAACCCAAAAGGGTGCATTTGGATCGGAAATATCGTATACGGCTAATCCGTTGGCATCGTTGGCGACATAGGCGTAATCACCAATCACCACTACATCCTGGAATTCCTGTGCAGTATCTTGCGCGGAGCCTAGCGGCAGAGGATTGCAAGGGTCGCTGATATCAAACACCATAATGCTCCCATGCCAATCTACCAAATAGGCATAATCGCCTTGTACATCCAGTCTTTTGGGATCGCCAAAGTATGAGGGGGCATAACCGATAAGCCCTGGTGGCATGGCATCACATGTCGGGTTGGCTTCAACAACTGGGGTAAATGACAGAGTTGCTATCAATAGAACCAAAAGTGCCACAGCGAAAAATAATACGGCTATGCTGAACCAGCGACGGCCGTTTCTTTTATTAGTAGACATTTGTTGCTCCCCTTTGGCGTTTGAGTGGTGGGACTCTCCCGTTGGCTGCCAATCAGATAACAGTAGCATCTTTCTCTAACGCCAACTATTGAATTGAATGACTCAAATTACATTATACAATAGCAACTCACGTGGTAATAGTGAGGAATGTCATGTCTTTTGAAAGCCTGACGATTTATCCTTTTAGGAGAGCAATTAGATATAATTGGTTGGGAGAGTTATACACCATATCAAAAAGTAAATAGAAACGACAAGAATTAAGCTTCAAGTCCAGCTAGCTTGGCACTCAAGTCCCATAATTTTTGACCTAACACAACGTCTTTGGCGTTTGCATTGAGTTCGGTTTGCTCTTGAAGGTTAAAATATTGACCATTTACCCCTTCTACCTCAGGAGATGTGGCCAACCAGACCGGCGCGATGGCGCCTTCTTCTGGTGTTCCCCACGAGCGTTTGACTAAACCCAAGAGGATGCCAATTAACCCAGATGTAGCCCCTAAGTTGGTGCGAATGACACCGGGATGTACTGCATTGATTGTAACGCCACTGCCTTCGATTCGATTTGCAAATTCTTTGGTGAAGAGCATGTTACAAAGTTTTGTGTTTGCATAGGTTCCCATCCGGCTAAAATCTTGACCAAAAGGTGTCTTATTCAAATCTACTTTGCCATTCACGTACAAACCAGCATTAATATTTATAATCCGGGCTGAGCCATTGGCTTTAAGGCAGGGAAGGAGTCGATTGCTCAAAATGAATGGTGCCAAATGGTTAACCATGAAAGAATATTCTAATTTGTCCACATTGATTTCACGCTTGAGCATCCACACACCCGCATTATTAATCAAGGCTGTGATTTTGGGATAGCGTTCTAAAAGCCCATCTACTAATTGATGGGTGCTGGTTATGCTGCCCAAATCTCCGACCATGAATTCGACTGCTTTTTGCTGGCTTGTGTCCTGAATCTCGGCTGCTGCCGCCGCACCCTTGTGGGGATCGCGACTGATGATGACGACGTGGGCTTGTTTTTGAGCAAGCGCAAGTGCAATTGCTTTGCCAATGCCTGTATTACCGCCTGTAATAATGTAAGTTTGGTCTTTGGTGTCTTGCATACTTTTGTTCATTGCGCCTACAAGAATTTTGATTTATTTATCCTGCAAGTGATTGATAATTTGCATAACTAGCTCAACCACTTCACGTAATTTGGCGAGGTTGATTTTATCGATGGTGTCATATGGCGTATGTGCGATTTCCCAGGCACCTGTGGAACTAAAGGCGATACTGGGTACGCCGCGCATGGCGAAGGTGGAATGATTGCTTTGCGGCCACGGGTCAACCCAAACCAAACCAGGAAATGGCTGTACTAACCCTTCCACCTTTTTCACAAACTCATCCTTTGCTGACATGGCTGAAATGCTGTTTGTGCCTAACACATAACCAGCTCCATCCACATTAATCGCTACAAGGATATCCCCTAAAGTATTTCCCCTGTGTTCAATATAACTCAAATCACCGAGTCCATAATATTCTTCATCGGGAAAAATGACGAATTCGAGGCCGGTGTTAAGCGATTGGTGTTTAAAGAGATTGGCAAGTGTGAGCATAACGGCCGTTCCACTCCCATTATCTACTGCGCCAGGTGTATGAATCTTGGTGTCATAATGTGCCATTAGAACAATACGTTTTTTATTTGATCCTGAACGATTGCCGATGAGATTGGTTATATGACTGGTGACACTTTGGGCTTCGATACATAAGTGTATTTCTGCACCCAAATGGCGCAGCAGCACATAGCCTGTTTCTGCAGGGATAGTCGCTGATGGAATTTGTAAATCCCAATCCTGAATAATGTCTTCAGCGACGGGATGACGCAAATTCACTGTCAGCAGTGCTGCTGGCGCTTTTTCTTGCAGCAGTTGGTTGAAATATTGATGTCCAGGTATTTGGTAGATTTTGTATCCTGTGGGAATGATGGCTTCTTTGCTTAATTCACCATAAAGTAGGGCGATACGGCCGTTCAGTTCGGCTTCCTCCAATTCTGCCAATGAACACAGCGCTATTAGTGGTGCTGCTATATCACAGGCTGGTGAATATGGGTTGCCAAACGCAACCAATTTTTCTCCATGCGGGAGTGTCAAAGTTGTAGCCGTATGCTGCCAATCAATATACGGGTTTTTATGTTCCGTTAAATCCAAACCCGCATTTTGGAAAATTTCCCGAATATAATCCGCCGCTCTGTGATGTGCGTGTGAACCAGGCATACGCGGTCCAATTCCCACACATAATTTGCGCAAATGAGTCTTCAATTCACTTTCAATCTCAGACTTGGATAGTAAATAAGGTGACTCGACTATCTTTGACAATGTATCCTCACAAAATCCTTTTGGAAAAAATTATACCCGTTGTTGCCTACAATCCCAGGTTGAAATTATAGGCGGGCAAGTGAGAGTTAGACAAGAAAACGGCCGTTTCGCGCTTGCATCTCATTAAAAATTGTTGTTCAATTCATGGTAGTGCGAATATTTAGGTACCCACGCCGTCCCTTTGCATGTGTATAATTGATAATGTTTTCAAGATATGGTTTATTGCGCTTCGCATAAATCCTAAAGGTATGTTTGGAGTAGGAAGACATGGATAATAAACTAACAACTACACAGAAAAAATATCTACAGACCTGGTTAGAAAAAGTATCACGTTCATTTGCCCTTGTTATTCCTACAGTCGAATCTCCTTTAAGTGAAAATTTGGCTGTTTCCTATTTAATGTGCCGTGTTCTGGACAATATCGAAGATTGTACAAACCCGTTTACATGGCAGCAAAAACGTTTTCAAGAATTTGCACAGCTTGTTGAAAACCCAAAGCAAGCAGAAGAAATCCTTGTTTTTTGGGATCAACTTGATTGGCCCGGTCTCACCCCTGATGAAAACCATTTGATGGGTTTGGATGGATTAATGTTATGGCAAATATATGCGGAAATCCCTTCAGATGCCCGTAATATCATTAGCCATTGGGTTTTGGAAATGGCAGAAGGCATGCAAGCGGTGATGCTGCCAGATGAGCCGCCTGTGTTCGTTACCTACCATGGCATCACATTACCAGAAACGCTTGCAGGATACAATCAATATTGTTATTACGTAGCCGGTACGGTAGGGCATTTGGCGACAGAACTGGTTATTTTGGAACATGATATTGACCCTGAAATCGCCACCAATTTACTGCTCAATAGTGAAGCCTGTGGACGTGCGCTGCAAAAAACAAATATCGTCAAAGATTTTGCTGATGATATTCTGCGTGGTTTCACTTATTTACCTGCAACTTGGATGCAGACCGCAAATTACACGCCACTTTCTCTGGCAGGTGCACCTATCCAATGGCGGCATGCTGTTTTGAAAGATGTGTTGAATGAATTGGCCAACTCGGTTGGATATGTGGTTGATTTGCCAGAAACGGCCGTTGGTTATCGTCGCGCTTGTTTGTTGAGCATGTTCCCAGCCTATCAGACAATTCTGTTGGCAGCTAAAAATCAGGAACAGCTCTTTACACCCAAGCATCAAATCAAAATATCACGTATAACGATGGGCCTTTGTATAAAAGATGCCCAACTGCTGGCCCTAAAAAACGAGTCGATTCGGCAATACGGCAAAAAAATTGAAATGGAAGTGGACAAGGCGTTTAATCTGCCTACAATTAGCATGTCTGCTGACTTTGCAGTTGGCTAACAGATTAACGTCACTACTTTCACGAATCACACGAAAATAAATTTCTCTTTCGTAAAATTCGTGCCGTTCGTGGCAGATTTTAGCGTAACATAGTCTTCAAGGGACGATAAACAGAGAACATTTTGCCACCTACAAATGCAACCAATGGCACGGCCACTCCAGACAATGGCGTAGAATATGAAATCTTGATCGAACGCCGCCCAGAGGGGATGGTGCGGCGTTTTTTTGCTACGCTCAAGCAGTTTTTGGGTTTGTTGTTAGGAGGGGCTTATCAATATGTGCGTTTATCTAGGGAGACGGGCGAGGGCAATTCCCTGGTTGTTTTCTTTTTACAAATAGCGGTCATTTTTACTTGGATTCTTCTAGATCGGAGTCTTGCCAGACGACCCTTCTCTACACAATTCCGCGTGCGTTTAGAGCGTTTAGGTCCTACGTATATCAAATTGGGTCAAATTCTAAGCCTGCGTGAAGATTTGCTGCCAAAATCGTTGACCGATGAGTTAAAGAATCTGCTTGACCGCCTGCCCGCTGTGACATTTGAACGCTACAAAGAGTTGATTGAAGAAAGCCTCAAGCAGCCGGTGGATGAAATGTTTGCCTGGATCGGGGAAAAACCATTAGGGTCAGCATCGTTGGCACAAACACATCAGGCACGATTGCATACCGGGGAGCGTGTTGTCATCAAGGTGCTAAAACCGAATGTGCGTAAAACGATCATCAGCGATACACGTTTGATGCGCTTTTTTGGTTATTTTGCGCAGTTTTTTTTCGGTCGTTATCAGCCGCGACGGCTTATCAGCGAATTTTGCCGTTATACAGTTTTAGAAGTCGACTTGCGCAACGAGGCGGACAGCGCAGAAACATTTTCAGTTAATTTCCTCGATGAACCCGATATAAATTTCCCCACCATCTACCGCCAATTTAGCAGCGCCGATGTTTTGTGTATGGAATTTTTTGAGGGCAGTAAGCCTGATGCTGCACTAGTGGCACGCATGTCACCTGAGCAAATCAACAAAGTGATAGATTTGGGTGTTGGTGCAGCCATTCGCATGATTTTCCGTGATGGCTTTTTTCATGCGGATTTGCACCCTGGCAATATGGTTGTTTTTGAAGACGCCAGTGTTGGTTTTATTGATTTGGGCATGGTCGGCCGTTTCGATAATGAGATGCAAAAAAAGATGCTCTATTACTTTTATTCACTCGTTGCCGGTGACCCATCAAATGCTGCCCGTTATCTGGTTTCGATGACTATTCCGGGCAAAGACAGCGACCCCGATGGTTTCCGGCGTGCGGTAGAGGATTTAAACGGCCGTTGGATGCGTTCGCCTAATTTTGAGGATTTTTCATTGGGACAGCTTGTTTTACAATCGATCTCCCTGGCAGCTCGTTACCATATTCAATATCCCGGTGAAATTATTTTAATGATTAAGACGCTGGTGACGGTTGAGGGTGTAGGCAATGTGCTGGCTCCTGGTCTTGATGTGGTCGGAGCGGCACGCAAGCATGTCCAGAAAATTTTATTCAGTCAATTTGATCTGAAAAAATTAGGTCGGGACAGTATGTTAGTCTTGCCGGAGTTGTTGGATGTTTTGTACCGTCTACCTTTTGTTTTGGGTGAGGGCTTGCGTTTTGCCGAAAATCAGTTAAAGAGTACGCGGGAAAATCCCCTAGCAGAAGTGCGCGGCACGATTTTTGCCAGCTTCTGCATGCTGTCGGGTGCAATCGTGCTTGCTTCAGGCGGCTCGGTTTTTATTTGGGGTGGCTTATTTTTCATCGCATTTACAATTGGGGGATATACTTGGTTGTCAAAGTAAGTTTACGAATCACAAAGAACGCAAAGGATGCAGAGAAAGATGGATGATAAATCCACCAAACCGGCATGGACACCAGATGATGCGAGTGACGCATTCGCCGGGCGTGTGCTGCCGGGTGTTGTTGGCGGACATGATGGCTTGGTGTCGCAAAAAGACAAGCCGGTGAGAGATGCTAAACGGCCGTTTCTCCGCCCTAGATTGAGCGAACAAGATTATGCAGCGGGTGTTCTCAGCGGCGATCGTGTTATCCTGGCACGCACAATTACCTTAATCGAAAGCAATGCCCCACGCCATTTTGACCAGGCGCAAGGTGTTTTACGCCAACTGCTGCCGCATACAGGTAATGCCTTACGTATAGGCATTTCTGGTGTACCGGGTGCTGGTAAAAGCAGTTTGATTGAAACCTTAGGCGTGAAACTGGTTGAAATGGGTCATCAAGTCGCTGTTTTGGCGGTAGACCCAACCAGCAGTATCACCAAAGGCAGCATTTTAGGCGATAAAACGCGCATGGAAAAATTGGCCAATTTGCCGGAGGCATTTATACGGCCGTCGCCCACAGGCGGGATGTTGGGTGGTGTCGCACGTAAAACACGCGAATCGATGTTGGTGTGTGAAGCGGCTGGCTTTGATGTGATTTTGATCGAGACAGTTGGTACGGGCCAAAGTGAAATCACTGTGCGGTCGATGGTTGATTTCTTTTTGCTTGTGTTGATTACTGGTGCTGGTGATGAACTGCAAGG
This sequence comes from Anaerolineales bacterium, assembly GCA_020432765.1. Classification (GTDB taxonomy): domain Bacteria; phylum Chloroflexota; class Anaerolineae; order Promineifilales; family Promineifilaceae; genus JAACFF01. The sequence goes on from JAGRDI010000215.1 coordinate 22,598, forward strand.
CATTAAAAAAGGAGTTGTCGAGATTGCCGACGCGATTTTGATTAATAAGGCTGATGGCGAGAATAAAATCCGCGCACAGTCGGCGCGTGCCGAATACAATCGTGCGCTGCATTACCTGACACCGGCAACTGCTGGCTGGCGTACTCGTGCTTATACAGGTTCGGCCGTTTCTGGCGAAGGTATCGATAATATTTGGAGTGTGATCCAAGCATTCCAGGAAAAAACAAATGCTTCCGGCGTGTTCCAAGCACGCCGTCGTGAACAGACCAAAGCGTGGTTACATACGCTTATCGAAGAGCAGCTGCATACCTATTTTTATAGCCAACCTGTCGTCAAGGAACAGTTGCCACTCATTGAAAAAGCTGTCATGCTGGGCGATTTACCGGCAACGGCCGCTGCCCGTCAAATCGTTCATTTATTGTGGCCGGATGTGAATTAAAATGCCTGAAGCTGTCATAATTTTCAACCCGCACGCCGGTACTACAAACCTGGCCGTTCAACTTGAATTGGTTGCGGATACGTGGCGTGCACGTGGCTGGGAAATCAAAATATGGCCCACGGAAGCAAGCGGACATGCGGCGCAGTTGGCCCGTTATGCCGCCCGCAATGGCAAAGCGTTGGTAATTGCTGCTGGGGGGGATGGCACGTTAGGTGAAGTTGCCAATGGTTTGGCTGAATCTGAGACAATTATGGCACCGTTACCCGTGGGGACAGCGAATTCATTTGCCCGTGAGTTGGGTTTGCCAATGCCATCAGCACGGGATCGCACCCAGTTGTTAAAAGCATCCGATGCGTTGGCCGCCGGGCTGGTACAGCGCATGGATTTGGGTTTTACTCCACTGGCTGATGCAGGTAAACAATATTGGCTGCTGTGGGCCGGCGTAGGAGCTGATAGTTACACTGTCAACAAAATTGAACCACGACCATCCTGGTTGAAAAAATTAGGTACAATTGGCTACGCGGTGCAGGGGGCGCTGGCTGGTTCTCAGTTTTCACATATAACGGCGCAGATTGAGGTAGACGGCCGTTCTTTTTCCGACGATTATATCTTGATATTGATAAGTAACTGCCGCAATTATGCTGGTGTGCTCACCATCAGCCCTGACTCTGCTCTGGATGATGGTTATTTTGAAGTTTGGCTTTTCAAGGGCAAGGGGCTGCCTAAATTGTCATATCACTTGATGAATGTATGGCGTGGCGCGCATGTGGATGCTAAAGATGTTGAATGTGTAAACGGCCGTTCGGTCAAAATTACGACAGATTCTAATGCGCCTGTACAAACTGATGGCGATCCAACCGGTTCAACCCCCTTTGCCTGTGAGATTAAACCGGGAGCATTACGTTTACTGGTACCGTCTAATTTGCCTGCCGGCTTATTTACACAAACTGGCGAACCGCTGAACTAGAACAGGCACATCAGCAGTTGGTGGCACAAGCAATAGAAACCACACCAATTCGTGATAAATGGGGTGCCCGGGTTTTTTATTGTTTTGATCCGGAAGGACACCGCATCGAGTTTTAGGCAGATAAGGATGAGATCAGGGGACAATCTTGATAAGCCACTTCTCTTTGCAAGTTTTGTTGGGCAATATCCTTATTTTGTGCATGTAGACAATGCTATTAGCGCAACGGCCGTTACCTGATGTTCTTTAGCCGAAGACCATGATCGTCATGTTCGCTTCAGTTTCGATACTTTGACTCTCAGTTAGTGGTTGTGCATTTGTTTGCGAACCGCGTTGACCAGGCATCATTTGGACGAGATCAAAAAGATTCCCTCCCTGTAGTTTAAGTGGGAATTTGAAATGCACCCTGTTTTTTAGCTTGAAATAGGGCGCAAATTGTTTTTCGATCAAAGCCTGTTTATCAGGTTGGATGTTCAGCAAATCAAAATTTTCGCGTAAAGCTTGTAAATGATTATCTTGTGGAATGACAATCAGTAAGCGCCCATTTGGACACAGCAAACGTGCAAATTCAGTAGGACTGCGTGGTGCGAAAATATTTAGCAGTAAATGAGTTGAGCTGTCAGCGAGTGGCATTTGTTTTTTGATGTTGGCGACCACAAAACGGCCGTTTCCAACCCTTTTTGCCGCCATTCGAATTGCATCCTTACTTAAATCAACTCCGTAATAACAACCATCAAATGCCAATCCCTGTTGAATCTGATTCAAGTAATAGCCTTCACCACAGCCCGCGTCCAGTACGGCCGTTTCTGGCCCATCTGAATTGTCAAAATCAAATTTGTGAATCAGCTCCAAAAGTGTGTTAACCAACGGTTGATAATGACCGCTGTCTAAAAATCGTCGTCTTGCTTGCAGCATCATCTTGCTATCGCCAGGAAATTTGGGCATTTTGGTGCCGCCAGGAATCAAGTTGACATAATTCTCTTTGGCTAGATCGAATGTATGTTTTTGTGAGCAGGTTAGAGAACGGCCGTTTATCTCAAACCCATCACCACAAAGCGGACAAATCAAATGACGAACACAGAGTGACCAATCTATAGAGGGTTGCATCAACCTACTATAAATGTTAGCGTCTGAAATGCAACCGTTGGATATGTGTGGTCCCCGATAACTTATACGATGTAAACA
>JAGRDI010000216.1 GCA_020432765.1 Anaerolineales bacterium
TCCGCCTAAAGTTGCACATTAGGTACAGATCCTTCTGGACATAGGCTAGCCTGTGGTGCTACGCTTGATTCCTGCGGCGGAACACCCAGACCAAATTCATCACCTAGTACTAACCCACATTCAAACAATCCTAGAAGAGTGCGAGCTGAAACACTCACTTTGCAGCGTTCTCCTGAGCAGCGCAGGGCCCAACGATGGTTTACCCAGCATCAGGCTGAACAGCGTTGGTTGCGAAACTCGCAAAAACCTGCGGACAGTGATTTCAATCCCTTTGGAGGTCCCATGACTAGCAGCCGGTGTGATGAACCTGGTCGCCCGTCCTGTGATGCACGTCATCCATCAGCAGACTCGTTGACTGGCAAAACAAATCTTGGCGATCCCATTTATGCAATAGCTGATGGCATCGTCGTCCAAACAGGTGAACCACCAAATGGGGCTTTTGATGGTCAAGGCAATGCTGGAGGATTTGGATATTTTGTTCTTATTGAGCATGATGTCGCAGGGGCGAAGCTTTACAGTGTATACGCACATAACGGTGAAATTCTTGTTGCTGAAGGTGCCATCGTAAGTGCTGGTGACCAAATTGCGACAATGGGAAAGTCTGGAACAAGAATAGTTCATTTGCATTTTGAAATACGACGAGCGGTTAACGTTGATCTAGGGGCCACTAATCCATTCGAAACACAAATATACTGGCCGTCCACAGTAACGGAACTAAAAACAAACTTTGTGGATTTGGGGCCAGTATTTGGTTATCACAGCACTTATAATAATTGGGCTACACATAATCGTTGAATAGGAAATAGGCTTAAATGAAATGTAAATATTGCTTTTTAACTCAATATAGTATCATATTCTTTGTTATTTTGCTTGTAGGTTGCACCAACATAGAGTCAAAGGAAATATCTCCATCCCCACTATCAACCTCTGTCTTGCAAGACCAAATGAGTCCCATATCATTAACTGTAATGGCTATACCTTCTATCGAACCAACACTAACTGTTACTTTAATACCTACTCCAACACTCGATGCAACAAATATCCCGTCACCCACTTTTATGAAGACAGCGACTTCGGATCCAACCAATCTCTCCCCTGTTTTTTTAGAAGGACCGCTGATTGCCTATCGGGTTCAAGGTGGTGACAGTTATCTGCTTCTTTTTGATTTAGGAACAAAAACCTTTCGTGAAATAAGAAAAGATTTCCTAGAATACGCTTATAGTCTGGAGTGGTTAGATAGAGGTTGTCATCTTTATGTACGTGGACTTGTTATTGATCTGCATGGTAATGTGGTTGAACAACTAGCTGATTACACAAACGAGAACGAGCACTTTAAGGTCTTCCATTTGTCACCTGATAGAAATTGGGGAGCCAATAATGTATTTCTTGGAACCTATGAGTATGAATCCATCGAGCATCGAACTCTTCAAATTTTGAGTCACTCCGATCCTGGACTATCAGTTTCTTTGGCTCCAAATGAGGGGGCATATGCCTTTTCCTGGTCTCCCGATGGGAAATGGTTGGCTTTCACAGATTACGATGAAGATCATTTGTTACAAGTATACCGAGCGACCCCGGATGGTCAGAAAATTCAACAACTTACATTTCATAGTGAAGATCCAGGTATAATTGAAATGATAGCTTGGTCACCGGATGGTCAACGTATCGCCTATGCTGCCTCAACACTTTTGCCCCACCAGTTTGAACAGGGGAATGAAGGTTGGATAGGCTTAATTTCTTTGGATAATTTGCAAACGACACGAGTGATGCCAAACCAATTTGCCTACACTGAGGAGTTATGGTGGAGTCAAGAAAGTGACCAAATTGCTTTTGTTGGAGAAAGTGTGCTCCCTCAAGACGATCCCCTATATGGCTCACAGATACATTGGGCTGATGGAAACAGCGGTGTTATCTCCAAATCCTTATACTCAGCACAGTCGCCTATTGGCCATTTTAGTTTAGCAAGCCCGGTTAGCAACCTTGGTACTTTCTTTCTTGCAGCTAAGGATGGATATTATTTGTTTGATGCAACTACAGATGAATACAATAAAGTGTTAGATACTATTGAGACGGGTGGCCTAATCCGTGATTATGCGCCTGCGCCATTTGATTTTCCAGGTGAAGAAAATTGCCAAAATTAACGCTGTTTGATACTTAATCCAAAGAACAACTATAGTGGTAAAGTAAGACTGGACAGTTTGTTTAGTTCACATCACGATCGCCTCATCGCCAAGCACTGCGACACTCGCGATGGTCCACCGTCCACTCTTCGTCTCGACCAAGGCGGCAGCGGCGCCAACCTGCAAAACCTCAGCTACACCTACGACGATGCCGGTAACATCACCACCATCAGCGACGGCGTTAATGCCAGCCAGACCCAAACCTTCGACTACGATTGGCTCAACCGGCTTACCAGCGCCAGTACAGATGCTGCTGGAACGGGTCAATATAGCCATACATACGATTACGATTCAATCGGCAATATCACCGATTTTGACGGCAGCGCCTATACTTACGATGCCGCCCAACCTCATGCCGTTACGGCCGCACACGGCAACCAATACTGCTATGACGGCAATGCCAACCAGGTTTCACGCCTCATTGATGGAACGCTCTACAGCTTGACATATGATATAGAAAACAGGTTGACCGGTGTTTCACAAGTGACCAGCCTCACTGCCACCATTGCCAAGAGCGGGGATGATGTGCAGCTATCCTGGTCACCTATCGTCAGTGCCACGAGTTATGAAGTGTGGCGCAGTACAAAACCCTACTTCACACCGGGCGACAATGACAGCGAAATGATAGCCGAAATCTCAACCACTACCCACACCGACCCCAATCATATTGGTGATGTAGACACGAACTACTTCTACCAGGTCATCGCCACCAATGGCGGCTGTCCTATTGCTGTTTCGCAGCAAATGGGTGAATTCGACTTCGGCATCACTGCTGGAACCACCTTGCTGCGCGTACCGTTTGTCGCCACAGAAATTGCTTTCCCTGAAATTGTAGATGCTGTACCGATGTCGCTGAACCAAACAGAAATTGCAGAGTTTGTTTATGATGCAGACGGCAATCGTGTCAAGGGCACAGTCAATGGCGTGACAACCATTTACATCGCTGGTATTTTTGAATATCAGAATGGTGCAATAACGAAATATTACCCTGGTGCCGGTGGTTCTTCTGCCATAAGACGTGAGAATTACGCCTCTGATAATGGCATTTTCTACATTTTAGGCGATCATTTAGGCAGCACAAGTACAATAATCCAGCAAAATGCGACAGTGATGAAACAAGAATACTACTATCCTTTCGGTGGAAACAGAGGCAGTGAATTTAGTGAAATAACAACCAAGCGTTTTACCGGCCAATATCATGAGGCGGGTTTGCCAGGCGGTGAAGGGTTAAGTTACTATGGCGCAAGATGGTATGATGCACAGTTAGGCCGTTTCTTGAGCGCGGATGTAATTGTGCCCCGACCCAATAGTCCGCAAAGTCTGAATCGTCTGTCGTATGTAAAAAACAATCCTCTACGCTACATTGATCCTACGGGGTATCGAGAATGTGAAGGAACGGGATCGTGTAATCCATCACCACGGCCGTCTACCCCACGCCAAAACACCCCAAGACCTACTAGACATACCGATAATTCTGGTAGAAGTGTACGGTCTGAAACACTGACTTTGCAACGTTCGTCCGCACAACGAAGAGCACAACGACGATTTTCCCAACAACAAGCCGAACAGCGTTGGTTGGAAAGTTTGCTCAGACCAGCAGATCATACCTTTGGAGCGTTTGGTGGCCCACGGACAGTTAATTGCACAGATAACTGTAGTGCGGCTATTCATCCAGGAGTTGATACAAATCTTACAAACGGTTTGAATGCTGGTGATAACATTTATACATCAGCATCTGGTACAGTGGCCGCGATTGGTTTTATGGAATCTACTTGGGATGAGGCCAACCAACGTTGGCGCTCCGCCCTTGGTCAGTATATAGTCATCGAACATCTGGTTGGGAATGAAAAGATCTATACGATTTATGCACACTTGGAGAGGGGAAACGTAACCGTTCAAGAAGGACAAGAGGTAACTCGTGGAGAGGTAGTCGGCGGCATGGGTAGTACTGCTGCTCAAGGAACTGTACATTTACATTTTGAAATTCGTCGTGCAACTGCGATTGACTTGAATCGTGCTTTACCCTTTGTACTCCCCGGAAACCCAGGGGGTAACAATTATTTTCCACGTAATGAGGCAATCCTACAACAACATTTTCTTGATTTGAGCAGACTTGATTGGTAATAGGGAATTGGGTTTTAAATATGAAAAAGTCTAAAAACAAAAACTATGCTGCTATATTCTGTTTTGTATTGCTTTGTTTACTTGCTTCGGCGTGCATTCCTGTCCAATCCGATGACGTTGGCTCAGATTCTTCAGGAGTATTGGATAGTGACCCCACAAACACGGTGGTTCCAAGGAAAGAAGTGATCACACCTGAAACCTTGCCCATGATAACATCTGCACCACAACAAACGGTATTGGCACCGACCGCAATACCACAAGTATCACCTGCACCCACGCAAATTTTGACGCCTACCTTAGAAGCAAATATGTTAACAGGACCGCTACTCGGATTTCGCATGTATGATGATGAGGGATCACTGCTATCCATATTAGATATGAATACTTATTCCTTCCGGGAGCTTCGGGGGGATTTTGGCAATCCTTTCGGGATGTTGTGGTTTGGAAATGGTTGTCAGCTTTATACTTTTAATGGCCTAATTGATTTACAAGGTAGAACCACTTGGCATTTACCGGAAGTTGATTGGGAGATTATTCTGCCAATCGAATCTTCAATTAGCAGAGTAGGTAAAGTTTCTCCAGATCAACAGTGGTATGCTTATGATATTTGGTATGGTGAACAAGGATATGCTGACCCTGAATTTAAAGATATTGGGATAATCAATTTAGAAGATACGGAAAATCCCATTTTACTTACAGATAATGGGCGGGCAACAAGTTTTGCCTGGTCACCAGATAGTCAATGGTTAGCTTATAAAAATGACGATGAAAATGGAATGCCCCAACTTTTTATAACAAAACCGGACGGTACTATGGTTACGCAATTAACAAGCCACACAGAACCGTTTGGCCTGGGATACATGATATGGTCTCCAGACGGACGGTATATTGCTTACTCGGCTCGTTTGAGCAAGGATGGAGGGGAGACGGGAACTGGTTGGGTAGATATTGTGAATGTAGAAGATCGTAGTCTCAAGCAGATAAAACCAGAAATTCAAAATTTTGGCGGTGTGCGAATGAATGCCTTATGGTGGAATTTGGACAGTGCCAGGCTTTTGTTTTCAGGCAGAGACTGGAATGATGCACCTGATGAGACACAGATTTATTGGGTTGACGTATATACAGGAAAAATTGAAAAAACCTTTTTTGCGTCTGATGTGCCTGATGGATACATTGAACAAGTGTTCGCCGCAGGTGATATTGATCACATCCTATTTGGATCGTATCAAGCATTTTATCTTTTGGATGCAGTCGATATATCTTATGAATTAACACCTATTCAACTTGATGTCAAAGGAGACATTTATGAAGTTGAAAGTTCTCCTTTTAGCTTTCCTGGGGAAGAAAACTGCCAATATTAACGCGGTCTGATACTTAATGCTGAAGACAACCGTGTCAAAGGCACTGTCAATGGCGTGACAACCATTTTCATTGCGGGCATTTTTGAATATCAAGCCGGGGCAATAACCAAATATTACCCCGGTGCCGGTGGCTCTTCCGCGATACGGCGAGAGAATTATGCTTCTGACAATGGTATCTTTTACGTTTTGGGTGACCATTTGGGCAGCACCAGCACGATCATTCAGCAGAATACAACGTTGGTAAAACAGGAATTTTATTATCCGTATGGTGGGAATCGCGGTAGTGCATTTTCTGAGCTAACCACGAAACGGTTCACAGGCCAATATCATGAGGCTGGGCTGCCTGGCGGCGAAGGCTTATCCTACTACAACGCTCGTTGGTATGACGCTCAATTGGGCAGATTTATCGGCGCAGATACAATCATATCAAATCTTGCCAACCCACAATCACTAAATCGCCTTTCCTATGTATCAAACAATCCGCTTCGATTCATCGA
>JAGRDI010000217.1 GCA_020432765.1 Anaerolineales bacterium
CCTTTACCAAATAGGATTTCTACGTGTTCCGGGCAAAGATGAACATGCCGTACCGAGACGCCAATAGGGGTTTCCATTTCCATGTGCCCATTATGCAGCACTGGCATGGGGTCATGCCCATTAGTTGGTTCTGGCTGCTGCATATCAGCCAGTCGTCGCATCACTTCTTGCGAAATACGATCGATACTGAATTGGGAACCGTTACCCTGCAAAACGGGCTGAGTGGTAAGCGTAGTCATGCCTATTTTTCATCCTCTACCTGGCTGCGATGGACAAAACAATATTTCGATCCAGGTTGGGCAGGCAGTTTGCAAGCTTCACCAGATTTGGTTACAGCTGCACACGGTTGGGGTTTGCTGTCTGCTGTTTGCTCAACCGTCTGCGCCTCTTTTTTCGGTTTTTCTAATGCACGACCCCGATCCAGATTAAAAATCAAGGCGTCGATTTCATCACTTGGACGCGGAATAACGCGTTGTCCATAGACTGCACCTATGCGGGAAGCGGCTGCTACACCAGCCGCAACACCGGCTTGCACAGCACCAACATCGCCTACGATTTTGATTGTGATCTTGCCGCTGCCTTTCGTGTTTTCGTAGCCTAACAGTGTCACATTCGCCGCCTTCACGGCCGCGTCAGCAGCTTCAATCGCGCTAATCAATCCAATGGTTTCGATCAATCCCAATGCTTTGTTCATCGAATACCTCTCTCTTCTAATTTACTCAATACCACAGCTATTACTTTAGCAATTTGAACTGGGTCGAATGTTAGTTTAGGTGGTTCTGTCTGCATGCTTGGTACAGATGATTTGTTTTCAGATTCCACCGCTGTCAGAATTTGTTTTTTGGTTTCGATCGCTGCCGGTTTGTCATCAAAACGGAACGGTTTGCGAATAATCATGCGTGCTGCATTTGCACCCATCAGTCGACAAAAATAATTTGCTTGCCCTGAAAACCGGAATGTTAATACCGGTTGGGTGGGGGGCATATGCATCTCATGTAAAACGATTTCCGTACTAGAAACACCGACGCCGATGTTGAATCGAGAACTTTTCGCCGCCTCATACGCCAGAGCCACTAAATTAGCCGCTTTTTCGGTGACAAGTTTGCAGGGAACGCCCTCTTCCTCAGCCCCGATCTGTACCCAGCGGTATAAATTTTTGTCTCGGGCCGCCAAAAAAGCTACGTGGATACACGGCCGTTCCTGAGCAAAAGGAGCCATCTTAACGATTCCTCTGCCGTTCGAGATAACTCAACACAAGCCCTGTCGCGACCGCATTCACCGTGCCCAACTTGCCACGAATATTGGCTGCCCCCACCACTGTGCCGAACTCAGCCAGTTTGTTCATCAACATCTGTGCCAGTTCAAAATCCTGACCAGAACCACCGACAATCGCCACAAATTCAATATTGCGAATGTTGCCCATAGGTGCTACCGTCTTTAATGCGCGTAAACTGTTACGCAAAAAGACACGTTGTTTTGCTGCCCGGCGCACTTCACGAATGCGTTCGACTGTGTGTTCTGTAGGTACAGGAATCAAGCCGCTCTCTGTCACCAAGGCCACCCGTCCAAACAGGCGCGGGTCCAGCGGGTCATCAAAAAAGCGCACGGAGTTATCTTCATTGCGGACATGAAACAGGCTTTCGACTTTTGCGAGTGGATAGCGTTTGATTTGTTCCGCCACATCTATATTAGTTCCGGTTGGCAGGTCTAATTCGCGTTGGATGAGCAAAGAAACCATATTGCCTGCACCTGCTAAATGGATACTTTCTACGGCTTTATCTTTGATCATTAAAGCGGCATCGGTTGAGCCGGCACCTAGGTCGAGGATGGCCAGGGGAATGTCAATACCCGGTGTAGTCAATGTACCCAAGATAGCCATATTGGCTTCAACCCCGCCTAATTCCACACGCACGCCGATTTCCTGCGCCAGGGCTAATGCCAGACGCTGCATGAGTAGTTGATCTGTGTTGACCATCGCTGCCAGACCGACCGCGTTTTCCATGGAAAATTCTTGGGCGAGACCGCCGGATACTTGTTGGGGAACCAGGCAGTCTACCGCCAGAATGTCACGAATTTTGACGTCTTTGATTGGTTTTTCGGTGACATCGCTCATGGTTTGGCGCACACGTTCAACCATGCCGCCGACATTTGTGCCTGGTTTACCGGACACGTCTTGCAGCCATCCAACCGTACTCAGCCCATCCATGATCGCTTCTGCGCCGCCATCCATTTCGACAACGGCCGTTCTCGTTTCACCAATCAGCGTCAATGTCCCGGCTGGAATACGACGGGTTTGCACATCACCCGCAGGCGTGCGAATGACGACTGCCGAGCGCAGCCCAATTAACGCCTTGGCAATCGGAATCACCATTTGGGTTTCTTGGGGTGTCAGATTAAACAAAGTCGCAATGCCATATGGATTGCACAATTGGCGGATTACCTGACCATGCTCGCCAACTTCAACGGCGGCCAGCATATTAAGTGGCACCTGATCAACCAATCTAACTTCATCTACAAAAGGTAAAATCTTGGGTAAACGGTTGGCAATCAACACACCATCATCAGATTGCACAATGCCACCCTGCACATCTACACCAGCTTCAAGCGCACGTTTAAGCAGCGAGGCAGCAACCTCAAAATCATAACCCTTGGGGATGACGACAATGACTGCTGTCCCTCGTTTTACCGAAATGAGTTGATTGATGTGGGTCGTGATGCCCACACCAATGCCCATACCGCCAGGAGAACCCGGATTGTGCCCAATCATCGACGATTCCGTGATGATGGTTTCCGTGATGGTTTCCATGGCAATATCACCGATAACGGGCGTGGCTTCGTTAAGCAAAACCAGGTCAATGTCGCTGATCTCGATGCCCGCATCGTCAGCCGCCTGGCGCAAGGATAACTTCATCCCTGGGATATTGCTCAACGTCCCTTTGATGCCAGTCGTTGAGACACGGCTGGCGCCCAGGAAACGAGGTGGGTTTTGGAAACTGCTGATTTCGGCGATGGCTACTTCAGTAGTCGAATTCCCTACATCAATGCCGGCGATAATGCTTGTCATAATAGTTTAAGTGCCTGGAAGTCGAGTAGTCGAGTTGTCGAGTAGTCCGATAGTCTGTATAACCAGACTATTTGACTACAAGACTTGTCGACTACCTGACTACTCGACTATTTCAATACGTCACGAGCTTCATATACGTCAGCGGCTTCGCGGACGAAGTTGGCGCATACTTTGGCTCCATACTGATTCTCAAGCTCATCAGCGATGGCCTGGAGTTCAGCTTTGGTTGAACGGTTTGGACGCAGGGCGTTGTAGATTTCCAGCATACGGGCATCGGGAACTTTGGTCAGTTCACCGGCGCGGCGCATGTTGCTTGCCAACTGTGGCCGGGAAATACTTTCAGCGATTTGTGCCTGATATTCCAGCGTCTGAGGGGTGATGCGAATCTCATCTGCTGTGATGGCACCAGTGACGATCGCGTCCAGGGTGATGTCGTCCAGACTTTTGCCAGTGGCCGTCTTGACCAACTCGGGTCGTTTTTCAGACAGGGGATAGTCAGTTTTGTAGCATAACTTACTGCCATTGGCCTTGGGGGTTGACGCGAGACCATTCCCACCATTCAACTCAGAGAGAACTTCTTTTACGATTGCAGCAATCATATCTTGTTGTGACATTTTCAATTCTCCTTAGTTGAATTGGACCTGTACGTCCATTGGTTTCTTTTTCTTATCTACAAATTCGGTTTCCCGAATGTGGTAGACAGCAGCGATGGCTTGGTATTTTGGCCGTGCCATTTGGTCGCTGTACTGCTCAACCGGGGGCGGTGAATCGCCTTTGGCGTAGCGGGCTGCGTTCCGACCGATGTTGCGGTAGGTTTCCAGCGTGATGACGGGAGCCTGCGGGAACAGTTCGATGTTCTGCAGGGGCTGCAAGTCACGTTGGTGGATGACGGTGGTGCCACGAGATTGAATGGCGACGGCGATGCCGGAACCGCTCAATTCTGCGCCGCGTTTGCCCACGAAGGCGACGTCGGAGGTATGCCATACCCGAATGATGCGGGGTTTCATACCTTCTTCTTCAATACCAGCCATCAGTTCACGCAAAACGGCCGTGTGAGGGATGCCCGTAATCGTCCGTTTCTTCAATTTATCGCCAAAAGCGGGGGCCAGCGCGATTACAACCTCATCAGAGGAAGTGCCTTGCCGTGCTTCGCCAACTTCACGCATAGTCATGTCAGCGGCGACAGCGTAATCGCTTGCGACCGAGGATACAGCAGGAGCTGCTGGAGCGGCACCATTGCCATTTGCAACTTGTGCCAAAATCTCTTTTACAACTTCCCGCACGACTGCTTCAGATATTTGTGCCATGGGTTTCTCCTTAAGGGTTGACCTTTAGGGGTCAAGCCTAGATGTCCTCCGGGCTAATCGCGTGACGGATATTGGAAATTTCTTCCCAACGTTTGCCTTCGAGACGATAGCCGGTACCTGGGCCTTGATAATCATTCAGGTCGTTTAATGCTGCGACGACATTGAAATCTTTGTCCAGGATGGCGGATGTATGCAGGTAGTCACCGGAAACGCGTTGTTTTTGTACATTCAAAATCGCCTCGGCAACTTCTGGGTAGCCATTCTTCGCCAATGCTTTCACCACGTCGATGCCAGTGATGCCACGTTTGACGATGTCTTGCGCCGCTTTGGTGTCTTGCACTTTGTCACGGGCTGGCATATCTTTACTGCCATGAGCATAGGTAGCAGCTTCCACTTCTTCGTCGGTGATAGCAGGTAAACCGAGTTCAGCGAAAACGGCTTGCAATGCTTTGGCCGCTTTGTTGCGGATGGCGATTGCATCTTCTTCCAAAACCGGACGTAAACCACCGTCAATTTTCAGGTCACGCTGCAAGATGAGGAAATCATCGTAGTCATCGGTGTCGAAGTTAGAACCGGCGAATACGTTGTCGTAGTTGGGTGAAGCACTATAACCGGAGAAGATGAAATCTGTACCGGGCAGGAACTGTCCCATCAAACGAGC
>JAGRDI010000218.1:0-2411 GCA_020432765.1 Anaerolineales bacterium
TCCCCCGTTATTATACACTCTATCATCTCTTCGAAACACCCGGCTTGTCTCTTAGCCAGCTTAGTGAAAAGCTGTTTTGCGATAAAAGCAATATTACACGTATCTTTCGCGGGCTGGAAGAAAAGGAGCTTGTCAGCCGGCACAATCATGAGTCGGACGGCCGTATTGTGCGGTGCTTTATCACAGATAAGGGAACGGCCGTGTTCCACAAAGTTACCAACGCCCACAAAAACCTCAACCAATCACGATTCAACCATTTTGACAATCATTTGCAAATACAATTACAACAAGTTTTATTCCAATTGAGGCAAAATTTATCCGTTACTGATACCATCAACTAAAGGCATTGGCAATTCGACATTTTCAGTCTAAAATCAGGCTAAGATAATGATACGAATATTGAGGAGGTGATGTTCAAAAAGACAATGTACATAATCTTCAAACCGAATTGCCTTTAGACAACAAAATTTTATTAAAATGAGGAGAATCATGTTAAACAAAAAATGGTATGTAATTTTGACCGTATTGCTTATGGCAGCATTAATGCTTGCCGCTTGTGGTGGTAGTGAAGAAGCTATGCCAGAGGTGGAAGCCCCTGCCGAAGAAGCTGCGCCCGCTGAAGAAGCCGCGCCGACCGAAGAACCTATGGAAGAACCCATGGAGGAACCGACCGAGGAACCCATGGAAGAACCGACCGAAGAGCCTATGGAAGAACCGACCGAAGAGCCTATGGAGGAGGAAGCTGCTCCCGCAGAAACCATGGCAAAATTAGTCATCTGGGCCGATGACCAACGTCTCCCCGTACTAGACACTTTGGTCGATGACTTCGCCGCGACGGCTGGCGTTGAAGTTGTTTTGGAACAGGTCCAGCTCCAGGATATGCTGGAACAAACCCGAGTTGCCATCCCTGCAGGTGAGGGACCTGATCTTTTCATCGTGCCCCATGACCAGATTGGTCAATTGATTGAGGGCGGCCTGATTGCACCGGTTGATCTAGGTGCGAAGGCAGATAATATCGTCCCGGCGGCTCTGCAAGCTTTTAACTACAACAGTGAGTTATACGCGCTGCCCTACGCCACAGAAAACGTAGCCCTTATACGCAATGTTGACCTGGTTCCGGACCCGGTAACAACCTGGGACGAGATGTTGGAAGTCAGCGCTGCATTAGTTGCCGATGGCACGATTGAAAATGCAACCGTCTTCCCCAGCGATTACGCCATGATCGGCTTGCACGATGCTTTTGGCGGCTACATCTTTGGACAGGATGCGGATGGTAACTACCTACCTGATGATGTGGGCCTGGACAGCCCTGGTTTCATCGCTTCCGGTGAGTGGATACAGCAGGCAGTAAACGATGGCTTGATATCGACAACAAAAGACTACGCCACGGCTGATGCACTCTTTGCCGAAGGTGGTATTCCTTTTATCCTAAACGGTCCCTGGTCGCTCAACACCTATCGTGATGCCGGCGTCAACTTCTCAGTCGATCCGCTTCCGGAAGGCCCGGAAGGTCCGGGAGCACCCTTCCTGGGTGCGCAGGGCTTTGTAGTTAATGCCCAAAGCGGTAACCAACTGTTAGCCCAAACCTTCTTGACCGAACTGGTGGCCACGGATGAGATTATGAATGCCTTCCAGGAACAAGATCCGCGCATTCCCGCCTGGATTCCCACACTGGAGGCTGAGGATGATCCCGATTTGGCTGCTTTCGGTGTAGCTGGAGAGAACGCCCAACCAATGCCCGCCATCCCCCAAATGGGTGCCGTATGGGGTTCCTGGGGTGATGCAAACCAACTAGTTTTGAACGGCGAGGATGTAACGGAAACTTACACCAACGCTGCAAACCAGATTCGGGAAGCGATTGCTGGCGGATCATAAAGCGTGAGCAAGCCGCGTAATTTATTGATGTAAAACTTAGTAGCCGGGGAAAAGTAATATTTGACCCCGGCTTTTCTATAAGTGGAGGGAAAATAGATGAGTAACACAACAACAGCAATGAGTTCCGACGAACCAGGAAAGAGTCAACCTTCGGCGACTATACGTGGATTGATCATACGGTTTGTCTTGTTGGGCATATTTGATATCTTGGGCATTTGGCTAATCGTCAATTTGCTCAGCGATGGTTATTGGCCTCTAGCAGGCATGTTCACTTTGATCGTTATATTTGCCAATGTTGTTTTTTTACGCGAGGGAATGTATCCCTTACGCTGGATGGTGATTGGTTTGTCGCTAATGGCGCTCTTGTCAGTGTACCCCATTCTATATACCTTCTGGATTGCTTTAACCAATTATGGCGATGGCCATTTGTTGACCGAGCAGCAATCAATTGACACCCTGGAACGCCAAACCTATTTGCCGGAAACGGGCGCAGCCTACAGTTGGACCGCCTTTCAAGGTCCAGACGGGGATTATTC
>JAGRDI010000218.1:2569-4639 GCA_020432765.1 Anaerolineales bacterium
GTCGCCATCATCGATCAACTTGGGGCTATTGAATTTGGTACAGGCGAAGATATTGTACGCGTCAGAAATCTGGACAGCGCGGCCGTGACAGAGCAGCGTTATGTATATGACCCTGAGCAAAACGTGATGGTGGATCAGGCTACAGGGACCGTTTATGAACCCGTTTTAGGTACCTGGACAGCCTCCGATGGTTCAACACTCCCGGGTGGATTTTGGGTAAGCGTTGGCTTATCGAATTTTACACGCTTCTTTTCCAGTGCGGCCATCGCCCTCCCGCTTTTAAGCGTCACTATCTGGAACTTTATTTTTCCCTTTTTAACCGTCATGACAAGCTTTTTTTTAGGCTTGTTCACGGCGCTGCTCTTTAATGATCTGCCGGGAAATCGGATCATTCGTTCGTTATTGATTATTCCTTATACAATCCCGGCTCTGGTGACCATTCTGATCTGGCGCGGCATGTTCACAGAGCCAATCGGTGTGATCTACACAACACTGGTAAATATATTCGGGACTTCACCTTCCTGGTTTCAAAGTCCCTTTTGGGCCAAAGTCGGCATCTTGATCGTTAACCTCTGGTTGAGCTATCCTTATTTTATGCTTGTTTGCAGCGGCGCCTTACAGGGCATCCCCCAGGATATATACAGTGCAGCTGACGTCGATGGCGCCAATGCCTGGCAAAAATTCTGGCAGATGACGATGCCCCTGCTGCTGGTTGCCGTGGGGCCTTTGCTCGTCGCCTCGTATGTTTTTAACTTCAACAATTTTAACGTGATCTACTTGTATAATTCAGGCGGCCCGCCGATAGTCGGCGCATCAACCCCGATTGGACATACCGATATTTTGATCAGTTATGTTTACAAATTGGCTTTTGCCGGGTCACGGGGGGCCGATTTCGGTTTTGCAGCGGCAATCAGCATCATCATTTTTGTCGTCGTTATTTTGATAACCTTATTCCAGTTCCGCTATACCAATATGTGGGAGGAGGCAGCATAATATGAGTACCATCACTGCAAATCAAAAAAGAACTCCAAGCGCCACGCGCAACCGTCGTATAAGCAAGATTGTCCGCATGATTATCGCTTTGATAATGATCTTTTTCGCCCTCTTTCCGGCAGCTTGGGCTGTATCAGCATCCCTCAATCCTACCGGCAACCTGGCTTCACAGACTTTCATTCCCCCGAATGCCAGCCTGGATAATTACCGTGAACTCTTCAGTTCGCCATCACTTAAATATGGCACCTGGATGTTAAATTCTCTTAAAGTATCCGTGACGGTAACGCTTCTTTCTGTGCTGATCACAACCACTACGGCCTTTGCCTTCTCACGCTTCCGTTTTTACGGGCGCAGCACGCTGCTTAAAAGTATTTTGCTTATCCAGGTTTTCCCCGCGATCCTGGCCATGGTAGCCATTTTCGCCCTCATTCAACAGCTGGGAGCGCAAATTCCATTTCTGGGTCTCAACACTCTCACCGGGCTTGGATTCATCTATTTGGGTGGGGCAATGGGCATCAATATCTGGCTGATGAAGGGCTTCTTTGACACTGTGCCCATAGATATCGATGAGTCGGCTATGGTTGATGGCGCGTCTCACTGGCAAACTTTCTGGATGTTGATCTTCCCGTTGGTCCGTCCGGTGGTTATTGTCGTCGCTTTGCTGACATTCATTGGCACGTATGGTGAGTTTCTCCTGGCCCGAGTTCTGTTAAAGAGCACCGAAAGCTTTACGGTTATGGTCGGTCTTTATCAATTACAGTCGCAACAGTTTGCCACAAACTGGGGTGTTTTTTGTGCCGGCGCTGTCATCGCGGCGATCCCCATTGTGATTCTTTATCTGCTGTTGCAGGATTACATTGTCGGTGGTTTAACAGCCGGTTCGGTGAAAGGTTAATATCAGGGTTCAGTTGTAGGGAGAATTATTATGAGTAATTTAGATGCAGTTATTGGCATTTTTTCAGATGACACGGAAAAAGCCGCTGAATTTTTGCAGCGTTACGAAAAAGAGCATGACCAACTGGGCATTACCGAGGCCGTCGCTATAGTGAACGAACATGAGAAGAAGCCAAACGTGAC
>JAGRDI010000218.1:4663-5938 GCA_020432765.1 Anaerolineales bacterium
AAACGATTACGTCCGAGCAGTTTGATAAGGCCAGTTTAATTTCGCCCAGTTCAGGGATTGCAGAATCCTAGCAATAGGTTGAAAGTAAGTGAGCTGATTTCGATTAATATGATTTATCACTAGGGAGTATACTTCGGTATACTCCTTTTTCTTTTGGAGTTTGAAAATGAAGATGAAAGGGTGGCGAATGAGTTTGTTTTTTTTCGTTGTGCTAGTTTCTATTATGCTGGCGTCCTGCAGTGATTCCAATGAGGCCCCTGTGGCACAGCCTACGGCCGTTTCTCCTACAGAATCCCCATCCACGGAAGGTGTACAGGAAGAAAGCAGCGTTGAAGCAACGGCCGTTTCTATCCCTACAACAGAGGCCACTACCGAACCAATTCCAGAACCCATGGAAGACCCCATCCACCTCGCCATCATCTGGCACCAACACCAACCCATCTACTTCAAAGACCCTGAAACCAACAGCTATGTGCGGCCCTGGGTACGTATGCACGCCGTCAAAGATTACGTCGATATGGTCACCATTTTAGAAGATTATCCAGATGTGCATGTCACCTTCAACGTTACCCCCAGCCTGATCCAGCAGCTAGACGACTTCGCCGCCGGCGCCAAAGACGATTATTGGCTGCATACCGAAACCCCCGCCGACCAACTCAGCGACGAGCAAAAACAGTTCATTTTGGATCGTTTCTTCGACACCAATCGCAAAATTGTGACCCGCTTTCCACGTTATGCAGAACTATTAGACAAACGCGACAACAGCGCCGATGCCCTCAACGAGTACACCATCGAAGATTACCGCGACCTGCAACTGCTCTTTAACCTCGCCTGGACTGACCCTGATTTTCTAGCGCAAGAACCATTAGCCGCATTAGTCGCCAAAGGTTCCAATTTTGACGAAGCCGACAAAGCAATCGTCTTGGGCGAACATCTACGCCTCATCGAGGCAACCGTCCCCATTCTCAAAGCAGCGCAAGATGCCGGACAAATTGAAGTTACCATGACGCCTTATGCGCATCCCATCTTACCGCTGCTAGTCAACACCGACCTGGCACGTGTCGCGCTGCCCGACATCGAACTGCCGGCACAGCGTTTTGTCTACGGGCAAGATGCCGTGGCGCAAGTAGAGCGCGGCGTGCAGCTATACACAGAGAAATTTGGCCAACCGCCACGTGGTATGTGGCCGGCTGAAGGTTCTGTAGCACAAGAAATCGTGACCATGGTGGCGCAAAACGGTCTCGAATGGATGGCCACCGATGAAGGTGTACTGGC
>JAGRDI010000219.1 GCA_020432765.1 Anaerolineales bacterium
GACCGGAACCGCCACCACAAGGAGGGCCTGGTGGAGATCGCCCTGCAGGCCCTGGGCCAGATGACCTGCAAGGTGACATATGATGAAATCTGTTTATGGCTTCGCTGCAAATTACATTACGCAATTTATACCGTTTTGGATTACACTATGGATATGAATGAAACCATTCTCGTTGTTGACGATAAAGCGAATGTGCGCACGCTGCTGCGTGAATATCTAACAGAACAAGGATACCGGGTTGTCACGGCCGAAAACGGCCGTATTGCCCTCTTCAGCGCCCGCCAAGAAAAACCAGACCTGATCTTGCTCGATATTATGATGCCAGAAATGGATGGCAACGAATTCATCCGCACTTATCGCAAAGAATCCGCTACGCCAATCATCCTGTTGACAGCGCGTGTAGAAGAGTTAGATAAAGTAATCGGGCTTGAGTTGGGCGCAGATGACTATATAACCAAACCATTTGGCATGCGTGAACTGTTGGCAAGAGTACGCGCTGTTTTACGCCGTACAGGAAAGGATGAAATCAGCGCGGAAATTCTGCGCGTGGCGGATATAACGCTAAATGCAAACGACCGTCGTGTCACCGTCGCTGGCCAAGAAATCGCCCTCACACCCTCCGAATTTGACCTCCTGGCATTGTTAATGCGCGAACCAGGCCGCGCTTTTCCGCGTTTGGAGTTGTTAGAACAATTGCAAGGTGTCGCATTAGCTGGAGCTGAAAAAACAGTCAATGTCCATATCCGCAATCTGCGCAGTAAAATTGAACCCGATGCCAGCAATCCGCGTTATATCGAAACGGTATTTGGGATTGGTTACCGATTTTGTACAAAATAAATTTTGTATGGAATAAATAATGCACTCCTTACGGCTTAAACTTATTGTCACATTTTTGATTATTAGCGTGGCTGGTACGTTATTGACAACATTGATCGTGCGCACATCAAACACACGAGCGTTTAATGCGTTGCTGCTCGAGCAAAAACAGGCTGTTTATGTCGATGATGTGCAAACTTATTATGAAGCCAATGGTTCGTGGCAAGGGATTGCGTTGGCAATAGACAGCCAAGCCCCTCCCGCAGTGCCCGGCGAGCCACCACAACCACCATCGCTATTTGCTTTGGCTGATGAAAACGGCCATATCCTCAGCCACAACAGACAATTTCCTCTCGGCAGCTTTGTACCTGCAGAAACGTTGGCTGCTGGAATTCCAATAGTCGTAGATGGTGTGCAAGTGGGCACGGTTCTCACAGATGAAGGTATAACACCTCCACCACGTAATCCGGCCCAAGAAGCGTTTGAAGCCCAAACACAGCGTGCCTTGCAACTGGGGGCATTAGGGGCAACGGCCGTTGCCCTCATACTTGCTATCATATTGGCACGTTCACTGACACGGCCGTTGCAAGAATTAGCCAGCGCCAGCCGCCAAATAGCCCAAGGCAACCTAAAACAAGAAGTGCCCGTACGTACAAAAGACGAATTAGGCGAACTGACGATCGCATTCAACCAGATGAGCGCCGATTTGAACTATGCCACCCAATCCCGACGTCAAATGACCGCCGACATTGCCCACGATCTACGCACACCATTAACCGTGCTTTCTGGTTATCTGGAGGCGATGGAAGATGGCACATTGGCGCCTACGCCGGCGCGTTTGCAGATGATGCACACAGAAGTGAATGGTCTCATACGCTTAGTAGCAGATCTAAGAACGCTCTCATTAGCAGAAAGTGGTCAACTAATTTTACAAAAAGAGTCGATTGTCATTGGCAATCTGCTCGCTCAAGTGCAAGCCGCTTTTGTTTATCAAGCCGCACAGCAAGGCGTTGCACTTGGCGCAGAAATAGAAAACACCCAGGTAATTCAAATTGATCATGCACGTTTTCGCCAGGCATTAGACAATTTAATCAGTAACGCCTTACGTTATACCCCTGCTGGCGGCGCTATTGATCTAGCATCTGTATCATTAGCAGATGGTGGTGTACAAATCACCGTATCCGATACCGGCAGCGGCATCCCTGCGTCTGATTTACCCCATATTTTTGATCGTTTTTATCGTGGTGACCCATCACGTCAAGAAAGCCAAGGTGAATCGGGGTTGGGATTGACTATTGCCAAATCGTTAATCATTGCTCACGATGGAACGATTGATGTGACATCAGTAGAGGGAAAGGGAACAACTTTTACGATTAGGCTGCCGGGGTAACATTAGCCTTAATAAATACTTGCCTGAGCTGCTGCCAGACGCGCCACCGGCACTCTATAAGCCGAGCAACTCACATAATTTAAGCCAGTCTGGTAACAAAATTCAATCGATGCCGGATCACCGCCATGTTCCCCACAGATGCCCACTTTTAATGCAGGTCGTGTGCTGCGGCCGTTTTCCGTACCAATACGCACCAATTGACCAACACCCTCTTTATCTAGCGTTTGGAAAGGGTCATCCTGCAACAAACCTTGATGCACATATCCAGGCAAGAAACGCGCCGAATCATCGCGGCTAAGTCCCATCGTAGTTTGAGTCAGATCATTAGTGCCGAAGGAGAAAAACTCAGCGGATTCAGCAATTTTGCCGGCAATGAGAGCTGCACGCGGCAGTTCGATCATCGTGCCCACTAGATAATCCAGGGTGACGCCATGTTGGGCAAACAGTTGTTCAGCCACTTTGCGCACAAGTTTTTCCTGGGCTTTGAACTCTGTCACAAAAGAAACCAGCGGAATCATCACTTCAGGGTGCACATCGATGCCTTCTTCGTGGCATTGGATGGCCGCAGTGAAGATCGCCCGCGCCTGCATCTCGGTGATTTCGGGATACATGATGCCCAGGCGGCAGCCACGATGACCCAACATGGGATTGGTTTCTTCCAAGCGTTCGATTTGCTCCAGAATATGGGTTTTCTCGTTGATCTGCTGCATCAGGCTGTCGATAGTTTCCAGATCGGTGGCATCTCGCAGCTTGAGCTTCAGGTTTGTGATTTGCAAAACCGTTTCTTCGTGACGCGGCAAGAATTCATGCAAAGGGGGATCGAGCAGACGAATAGTCACCGCGTAACCATCCATGACACGGAATAGTTTAACGAAATCCATTGTTTGTAATGGTTCCAGTTCTGCCAGGGCTTCTGTGCGGGCGACGGTATTGGGCGCCATGATCATTTTACGCATCGCTTCGATACGATCGGCTTCAAAAAACATGTGCTCGGTACGACAAAGTCCAATTCCTTCGGCACCAAATTCACGCGCTTGTTGGGCATCTATGGGACTATCTGCATTGGCGCGAACTTGCATGGTACGGAATTCGTCAGTCCAACTCATTAAGGTGGCAAAGTTGCCATCTAATTTAGGTTTGATAGTGTTGATCTTACCCAGTAACAATTGGCCGCTGTTGCCATCCACCGTGACCCAATCGCCACGCGAAACGGAACCAACCGGGGTCGAAAAGAGCTGTTTGCCATAATCTATTTGTAATTCGCCAGCGCCAACAACACAGCATTTACCCATGCCACGAGCGACAACGGCCGCATGGGATGTCATGCCACCACGAGCGGTAATGACGGCGTTGGCAGCAACCAAACCATGAAAATCGTCAGGATTGGTTTCTTGGCGCACCAGGATAATCTCTTCGCCGGCGGCAGCCAGCTCTTCGGCTTCATCGGCTTCAAAGACAATACGACCGGAGGCCGCACCGGGTGAAGCGGGCAGCCCTTGAGCAAGGACAATTGTTTGGGCATCCGGATCAACAATCGGATGCAATAATTGTTCTAGCTGCTGGGGTGACACTCGTTGGACAGCTTCTTGACGGCTGATCAAGCCTTCATTGACCATGTCCACGGCAATGCGGATGGCGGCGGCACCGGTGCGTTTGCCGGTACGGGTTTGCAGCATGTAAAGACGGCCGTTCTCAATCGTGAACTCGATATCTTGCATATCACGATAATGGTCTTCTAGTTGACGGCCGACTTGCAGCAGTTGTTGATAAATATCGGTATTCATCTCGGCCAACTTAGCGATGGGCATGGGGG
>JAGRDI010000220.1:0-5110 GCA_020432765.1 Anaerolineales bacterium
CCCAGTTGATCCTTGAATGCTTTGATGATGCGCTCAGTTTCACTGGCAAACTCTGACGGTGCGTTTTCGGGGTCTTGTAAGTAGAGCGCCGGGGGCGTCATAACCAGGAAGTAGGGACGATTGTGGCCACGGTCGGCGTATCGTTCCCAATAGTTAGGCGCGATATAGCGCGTGACTTCTTTGACTTCCAGTTCTGCTGCGGGCAGACCAGAGTTGAGGCGATCAAATGCTTGACGGATATTACCGCCATTAACAGCCAGGAAAATCTTGGAGGCCGCTTCGTCCAAATCACCACCGGAGAGGCCAAAGAGCCGGTTCTCTTTAATCCAGTTAACGGCCGATAATGATTTCATCTCATCCACACGTTGGCGACCTGCATCGGTAACTAGTACGATCATGGCGTCTTCGCGCTTCATTTCTTCGAGAGTGATGGCTTCGTGCAATTTCATGCCGGCACCTAAACCGGGCACATCCACGATGCGCAAATAGCCGTTCATCAATAAGTTGGGCATGTCGGCACGCGGCACAATTTTGAAGGTTGCCGATTTGATCAAGCGGATTTGGCGTTGGTTGCTGCCTTTGAAACCGTCTTCACGTAAATGTTTGAGACCGTTTTCGTCTTCTAAGGCGATACTTTGTGGCGGCGGTGTGCCCGCTTTGAAAAGCTCTTTGTTGTTCTCAAAAGAGGTGATGCAGTCGAGCAAGATTTCGAGATATTCGTCACGTTCGGCTTTGGCATTGCCTTGTCGTTCTTCGATAATTGCTTTGATGTCGCCTTCAGCTTGTTCGCGTTCGCCACCATTTGTGATATCGAAACCGTCAACTTCGCCTAGCTGGCAAAGACGGCGTACCCGTTCGGCGAACTCTTCCCGGCTCCAATAGCTAAGGACCAGTGATTCAGCTTCGCCTTCGCCTGCTTGTTCGATATAGACAATAGTGCCGGTAACGGCCGTAACCGCCCCAGTCGGCAGCAAATTACGCCCTAACAAAGAGTTGATCAAGGTGCTCTTGCCAACGCCTGTGCCACCAAAAAAAACCAGGGTGTAGGTACGTTGGGCAAGAATTTTTTGCGCTTCATCAATGCTAAATTGTGCTTGCGGCACGGCACGAATCAAATAGTCGCGTGTGCTGTCAATCGTTTTTTGTAAGTCTACCCAGGTTTCAACCTGAGCAGGGCTAATATGCGGTAAAGTTTCGAGAGAGGTTTTTAGTTCGCTATATGTATCTGCTTTTTTAGGACTCATCAGTTCATTCCTTTCATGATCGAGACGGGTATAGTTATCATACTGTTAGTTTTTTAGACCCTAAGGGATTAAGATATGACGGTTTATGACAACATGATCAACCCTTAGGGCTTTATACTCACGTTCAGTCAAGTATACACCGTTTTATGTCCAATTCTCTACTGAAAATTGAATATTGCTTATTGTCTTCACACTATGATAACAAATTTGTCAATGGTTTTATGCTATCCACTATTACGCAGGTTAGTCAAAAAGGTTGCAAGTTGAAGCAGGGTACTATCAAGCTGCCCCCCTGGAATTGAATTCCTGGGTGATATAAAGATAATTTTGGCTTGATTTTGCCGATCAAGTATGCTAACCTTCTCCCATGACGCGATGCGTCATAGGAGATTTGTGATTTATGCAAACAAAAAAACCTTTGTATCGCTTCCTGGCAAAAAACGGCCAACTGATTTGGATACGGCCGTTGCGTGCTAATGACACCCCTGTGCTGGTAGATATTTTTGAGCACATGAGTTCCGAAAGCCGTTACCATCGTTTCCAACAAACAGTTGACCATGTACCAGAACAACGCATCTGGCGTGAAGCCGAACAAATTGCAACGGCCGATCCGCAGCGTAACTACGGTTTGCTGGCTACCTATCTGGATGAAACCGATAAAGAAATTCCGATAGGCGCGGTGCGCTGGGTAGCAATCAGTGAAAACGAAGCCGAGGTAGCAATTTCTATACGTGATGATTTTCAAGGATTGAGCATTGGCACAAAAATGATGCAATTATTGGCGGAAGAAGCACGCGAACATGGTTTTGAACGTTTGAGTGCTAATATCGATAACGACAACCCCGCCATCCTGCATGTTTTTGCCCGCCTGCCCTATGAAGTACTGCGTGTGCCCGATGGCCATTCATCCGACATCTTCATCTTCTTAACCCAACCGCGTGATCCCGATCAAGGGCACGTTGATGGTTTGCTGGCAGGTTTTTTTTGATGAAAGGGTATACAAAGCTGCACGGAGGAAAAGAGAAGTGTACTCAAACAAGAATATGTGGCATCTCTAATGTAATCACTAAATTGCCATAAGGGTCAACGGCCGTTTCCCATCCAGGTGCCACCACCGTTGTCGTATCATATTGAAACACAATCGCCGGGCCATAAAACCGATGGCCGGGTTGTAATTTGTCACGATCAACCAACACTGTTGGCTGCGGCCGTTGATCAAACCAAACCTGCTTCTCACCAATAACTGCCGTACTGAAATCGGCACCATCTGCTTGACGTGATTGCAATTTAGGTGGTGTGATGGACGCAACGGCCGTTAAGCGCAAGGTCACAATTTCAAGCGCGACATCGGCCTGTGAATACCCATAACGGGCAGCGTGCGCCCGATTAAAATCGCTCACAAAATCACTTTCGACAGCCGGCTCATATGGAATCGTCAATTCATGTGACTGTCCTGCATAGCGCATATCCAGACTATAGTTCAAATTTAACGTTTCTGCTGCGTACCCTTCAGCAGACATCTCCTGTTTGGCGCGGGTCTCCAAAGGTTCAAACTTAGCTTGCAGCCAGCGCATCAGTTCGGTATCAACGGCCGTTAGCGAATGCAATATGGTCAGCGAATAATCTTTTGTAGGCTGTGCTGCCAACATGCCCAAAGCGGACAACACTCCGGGGACAGGTGGCACTAAAATGCGTGGAATTTGCAAGTTTTGTGCCAATTCACAAGCATGTAAAGGGCCTGCCCCACCAAAGGCAATCAGCGTAAAAAGGCGCGGATCATAGCCGCGTTCCACCGAAATGCGCCGGACAGCACGTTCCATATTGGCGTTGGCAACTTGTAAAACACCCCAGGCGGCTTGTGCGGCCGTTTCAACCCCCATGGCTGCGGCTAATTGTGTCAAAGCGGTGCAGGCAGCAGATATTTGTAACCGCATTTGACCGCCCAGAAAATTCGCGGCATCGAGCCGACCAAGCACAAGATTTGCATCGGTCACGGTAGGTTGGAGAGTGGTGAGGGATTGACGGCCGTAACACGCCGGCCCTGGTTCTGCACCGGCGCTTTGGGGACCCACATGCAGTGCACCACCCGCATCCACAGCTGCCACACTACCGCCACCTGCGCCCACGGTATGGATATCAATGATCGGCAAACGCAATGGTAAACCGGCAATTTCGCCTTCTGAGGTCGTGGGTAATCTACCTGGACAAAGAGCCACATCGGTACTGGTGCCGCCCATATCAAAGGTAATCAAATCATTAAAGCCAGCTTGTCCAGCAACAAAACGCGCACCGACAACCCCACCAGCCGGACCGGATAATGCGGTGCGTGCGGCCTGGGAACCAGCCATATGTGCACTAATCACGCCGCCGTTACTTTGCATCACCGTCAACCGGCGCTGCCCTAACCCGGCAGCTAAACGAGCCAAATAGCGGCTCATGAGCGGCGCAACATAGGCGTTGATGACGGTGGTAGCTGTGCGTTCATATTCACGATATTCCGGCAAGATTTCGCTGGAAAGAGAGATCAATAAGTCGTCGCGCCCTTCTGTTTGCGTCCATGTCTGCAATTGTGTGCGCAGGCGTTGTTCATGTTCGGGATGTAAAAATGAAAACAGGAGACAAATGGCAACCGATTCAATATGATTACGCGCCAGCAGTGGCAAGATGGGGGTCAAGCTGTCATCATTTAATGGAATCAGGACTTCACCTGCAGCAGTAACACGCTCTTGTACGCCAAAGCGCCACGCTTTGGGCACAAGCGGCGCTGGTTTTTGGGGTACAAGCGCATATAAGTCAGGTCGATTTTGACGACCAATCGCCAATACGTCGCTGAAACCGGCGGTGGTAATCAAGGCCGTGCGTGCACCACGCCGTTCTAGCAAGGCATTGGTGGCAACGGTGCTGCCGTGGACAACTTCAGCATCTTCAGGGGTTGCTAAGTTGTGCATGCCGCTCAAAATGGCAGCAGAGGGGTCTTGTGGTGTGGAGAGTTGTTTGTGGATATGAAAACGGCCGTTGGCATCCAACCACACAAAGTCAGTAAATGTCCCCCCCGTATCAACACCTAATCGAACCATAACAAAATAATCCGGGTGGTTTAGCAAGCCAAACCGCCCGGAAGATTATTCTCGCTACTGAATTAGCAGCCTGATCAAATTACGCGGCTGCTTTTTCATCTAAGCTTTTATTAGTGAATTCCTGATAGGCCAATGTATAGACTGTGGAGCTAAAGGATGTTAATACCGCCCTGATCAGCGCACCAATGAGCCACATAAAGAGGATGCCGCCGCAAACCATCAAGAAATCAATAAATTGTAAGGATTCTGCACCAAAGAAGCGCAATGCCAGGGGGCCAAAAGAAATCGCTATCACAGGGATAAATACCACCAATGTCACTGCACCTACCAACAAGCCTAACATCAGAAAAATTATTAACAAAATGATGATTGGACCAGCATTGGCTTTAATAACTTGCCAACCACGGCTGAAGGCAGCGAACACGCCTTTGTTTTCCAAGACCAAAGCACGTTGAGCAAAAGTTTTAACAACACCAATCAAAATCGCAATCGGAATAAACAGACAAGCCAAGCAGCAAATACAAAGCAGAACGATGCTAATGCTGCCCATAATGGCGCTAAAAGCTTCAGGATCGCCGCTTTCAAACGCAGAAAAAGCGCCCACACCTGCCATCAACATGATCAAAAGCGCCATAACAATTCCAAACACGATGAAAATAGCAGCAATGACCAGGTCTAAACCGACCATACCCATGAGGCGGCGCCAACCGGCAGATATAGCCGCACCAAATGTGACTTCTTCACCAGCATCTAAACGTGAAGCTGCATCAATCATGCCAGCTTGCGCGG
>JAGRDI010000220.1:5205-6821 GCA_020432765.1 Anaerolineales bacterium
CGCGACCCAAATTGTTCTATCAAATTGGGGTCAAATGGCATGCCTTCTGGAAAATCTCCAGACCCAAAATTGAAATTACTGCCGCTGTTTCCACCGCTGCCATTATATGAGCCACCGCTGCCTAACGCCGCTAAAAAGCCCAGGAAAAGCATAAATTTGTTTTTCCAGATGATGTTCCAAGAACGTCGAAAAATATCACCATAATCCATTTCAATATCCTCCTGTAGCGCAAACAATAAAAAATAATGTTCGCAGTACGGTCTATCTGTTTACGAAATTCTAACACTTCCTATACGTGAATTATGTGACCAGGTTGTAAAGAAACTTATGAATCACTCCCACTCGATGGTTCCCGGTGGTTTGGAGGTGATGTCATAAACAACACGGTTGACGCCTTTGACTTCGTTGACGATACGGCCGCTGACATGCGCAAGAAAATCATGAGGCAAACGCGCCCAATCGGCGGTCATAAAATCTTCGGTGGTGACGGCACGTAGGGCGATGACTTCCTGATAGGTACGGCCGTCGCCCATCACTCCCACACTCTTCACCGGCAGCAAGACAGCAAAAGCCTGCTGTGTCCCTTGTTTGAGCATATCTGCCTGACGTAATTCATCAACAAATATCGCATCAGCTGCACGTAAATTTTCTAAACGCTGCCAGGTAATATGGCCCAAGCAGCGAATCGCCAGCCCAGGACCTGGAAACGGCTGCCGCCAAACGATGCTGTCTGGCAAGCCCAACGCGGTGCCAATACGACGCACTTCATCCTTGAATAACTGCTTAAGTGGTTCGACCAGTTCAAAATCCATATCTGCGGGCAACCCACCCACATTGTGATGGGATTTGATCACATGCGCTTCTTTTTTATCTTTGCCGGCACTTTCGATCACATCGGGGTAAATGGTGCCTTGTGCCAGAAAGTCAATCTGACCCAATTTATTAGCTTCACGCTCGAAAATACGCACGAATTTCTCGCCAATGATACGCCGCTTCTGTTCTGGCTCGGTAATGCCGTCTAAAGCTTCCATATATTCTTCGATAGCATTCACGGCAATGAGCTGCATGCCTTGTTCGCGTTCGAAGGTGTCAATAACTTGGTGAGCTTCACCCTTACGCAACAAACCGTGATCAACAAAAATGCAGGTCAATTGATCACCGATAGCGCGATGGATAAGCGCAGCCGCAACGGCCGAATCAACCCCACCGCTCAAGCCTAAAACGACACGGCCGTTGCCGACTTGCACACGAATTAACTTCACCTGTTCTTCAATAAAATTGACCGGTGTCCAATCGCTGCCACAGCCACAAATATGATGCACAAAATTGCTTAATAATCTGTGCCCTTGGGGTGAATGCACAACTTCGGGATGAAATTGCACCGCATAATAATTTCGGGAAACGTCCGCAGCCGCAGCAAAAGGAGAATTAATGGTATGTGCCAATGCAGAGAAACCGGGTGGTAAATTCTCGACCATATCACCATGACTCATCCAAACTTGTTGAGCGGCACGATTATCTGTGTGCCAGCCTTGGAAAAGCGGATTATCATGCGCATCGGCTAACAATGTTGCCGGACCATATTCATGTTTTTTACTCAAGCCAACAATGCCACC
>JAGRDI010000221.1:0-23657 GCA_020432765.1 Anaerolineales bacterium
CCCTGTACGGTACGCGCAATCTCGCCAATGAAGCCGTCTATGCCATCAATATGACGACTCTGAGTGCGACCGTGTATATTGATTATGTGGACAGTAATGCCGATTTTGGTGGTTTCTCTGCCGATCCAGACACGGGCATCTTTTATGGCACAAACGATACAAGTCGCAATCTAGAGCAAATTAACCTGGATGGTACAACAACCCCAATTGCACCGTACCCACTTGGAGAAACAGACATTGATGGCTTAGCCATTGGTGCCGGCAATGCGTATCTCATTACCGATGAACCGGGCGATATTTATATCTTCAACCTGGAAACCATGACGTATACAGGCACATTAATGAATCCCTGGACAACTGCAGAACTTTTTGCTGGCGGAGCCTGGATTGAGCAGTCAGCGGACATTGAAATAGTTCCAACCAACTTCACCATTTCACAATCAACTAATGTACAAGTCAACCACACTTTGACTATCAGCAATGTTGGTGATGTGGATTTAGCGTGGAATATTTCTGATGCGGTAATTACTTCGAATCATAGACCTGCTGCTTGTGCTGTACCAGCAGAGTTAGAATGGTTAACAGCTAACCCCATGAACGGTATCGTAGTTCCAAATAGTTCCCAAGATGTAACAATTATGATAGACACAACAAATCTGGCGGCTGGAATGTACACAGCAACCTTGTGTGTGGACAGCAACGATCCAAACGATTTGGTAACAGAAATTCCTATTGTCCTTACTGTTCTCAAGAATTACATTTATCTACCGTCTCTTTTTCATAGATAGGCATGTTTACCCAGTTTTCCATGGGGGTGAGAAACGGCCGTATTTCCCCAACTACATCAATTCACAGGATAAACTTATCCAAAGCACCCCAAATTTTACATTTTGTAATAAATCCAACGCGCTTTGCTACTAGTTAAGTAAAAGGTCAGAAATTTTATACTAATATACTGGACACTGGCGATTTTATTTTATCAGAGGAGACCTGTCAGGTTTTATGATCAATTTGTTCATACGCTGTTCGTGGTAGAAACCTGACAGGTCTAGAATTCGCTAGTGCCCAGTAATATAGCTATTGGAGAACAACAAAATGAAAAGTTTTATCAAAAAAGTTTATGCTTGTGAAAAAGAAAGCGCGGCCCTGTGGATAGCGAATGCTTTATTTTGGGCAGCCGTGATAATCATTGGGTCTTGGCTCAGTCGTGGCAGTACATATGCAAATGCTTTCTATTTTATTATCCTGAGCGTATCGACAACCGCTTTTCTGTTTATAGAGCGCCAGCGAAAGAATAAATAATGCTTGCAAGTGAACAGAAACAGATATTTGGGGAGTGGTTGGCCCAACATAAAGGCATCTTCTTCAAAATCGTGCGTTCCTTTGCATTCACACCACACGATCAAGACGATCTGTTTCAAGACATTTCAATACAAGTGTGGAAATCAATACCTGACTATCGCGGTGAAGCCAAACCATCAACATGGATATATCGTGTTGCCCTTTATACAGCATCTACCTGGGCACGCAACGAGAAGAAACAACTTCAAACACAGCCAATCACAGATGTCGAACATACGTTGACTATGAAAGCACAATCCTATGACGAACGCCTTGAATGGCTCTACGCACAAATCGCACAGCTCGCTCCAATCGATCGTTCGATATGTTTATTGTTATTGGATGGATTCAGCTACAAGGAGATAGCTGCGTTGCTTGGTATTTCTGAGAGCAATGTCGGTGTCAAAATTCATCGTATTAAGCAGCATTTACGCCAAAATTCGAAAGTGGGAGTGGATCATGGAGTTTGAAGAACTGCAAACTATCTGGCATAGTCAAAACGACGAAAATCTATACACGATTAATGAGGAAGTACTTTACGCCCAAATCCAGCAGAAGAGTAAGGCAGTAGACCACAAGTTAAATATATATGAATGGGTGATGTTTTTAGGCAATCTCATTATTGGGATCGTGCTTTTCGTTGAGGTGTTATCCAAAAATGGACAGACATATGAATACGTTTTGCCTCTGATGTATATCGCTTTTTCGATTGGAACCGTCATTTTGCGCAGGGTGCGCCAGAAAAAAGAGATCCAATTTGATCTTACAATCATGGGTGAACTCAATAAAGCGATTTGGCAAATTGACTATCTTATCAAACGTGGACGCTCAATGATGATTTGGTATATGTTGCCTTTAATTCTTGTTTTAACTGTTACGCTAATTCTCGATTCAAAGCTGCTTTTTGCCTTGGGCACCATGGCAATCGCGATTCCTGTTAGCTACTTCGGTGGTCGTTGGGAAATCAACAAATGGTACTTGCCCAAAAAGCGCGAGTTGGAGTCGCTGCGTACACAATTAAGCGAAGGCTAGCGTGTATCAGTGTGAAAAAAGTAGTGGGAGCCAATTCTGATAGGGAATTATGTTGAACGTAACGACTTGCTCGGTTGATAATTCTGCATCGTTTGCGCTGAGTATGATTTGGTGCTGACCAATTGCGTTGCTTGTGGGTATCCAATCGAATACGGCCGTTCCATCTCCATTATCTTCAAAACTCATACCGGCAGACAGGTCAATTGCTGTAAGTGTGGGGATTATGCCATCTGGGCTTATGGCCGTTACCGTAAACGTAATGTTTTGACCCGGTTTTGCTGTTTGATCAGGAATTGTTTCTAAGACAGGCGGCTGATTTCTTTCAAATAACGCCTGCACAGCTTGGTTTGTGCTGACGATGAGCGTGGCTGGATTTTCGCTGCCAATCAGGTCTCCTTGCCATCCGGAAAATATCCAACCTGGATCGGCCGTTGCTGTAAAAGTTACTGCATCACCATATAAGTAACTATCTTGAGTGGGGGTAACTGTGAGACTGCCTTGCCCACTAACGCTTGTCTCCACATTATATAACTCGGCTTCAAATACGGCCGTTATAGTTGTATGACCGTTAATTGCGTGCGTGAAAGGGTTGTTTGAGGATACGGCCGTTGTCTGATATTGGAGCGAGCCACGCTCAATGCCCAGAGGCTGGACGGCCGTATCAATTGCTGTTGTAACCAGAGCCAGATTTGTTCCCTCAACGAGACCAATTGTGAATTGTTGTCCACTGTTTTGCATGTATGCATTAAGATCGGCGCGACCAAACCCAAAGACGGTCATGAGACTTTCTAGCGGGAAATAAGAATCGATATGCTCGTCATCCGGTGTGTTAGCAAGAAATAATGAATGATCAACTGCGGGCGCACCAAAATAAACCCATTCATCGCTGGTCAAGTCGCCACTCCAGGGAATATTGGTTGGTGTTTGCACGCCATCAGAACGCACAATGAAATCATTCTCTACATCAAACGTCCCGCCAGGTGTGCCTTCATATAAAAACCAATAAGGTTCTGCCCCAACGCCCGTTACGGTCATTTTTGCGTAACGAGGATAAAATTCCCAACGGGTCGCCCAATTGGTTTCGGGAATGTAACTATTGATCGTTGCTTTCAGTGATCCTTGTCTCGCGAGGTAACTGGTGGCAGTGGTGGTTCCAGGATGGAAATAGCCGCCACTTTCCGGGGGCAGTAGATTAGGAATGCCGCGGAATTCTCCAGCGCCACCGGAACTAAGTGTCGGGTTGAAACCAATCCAATCATTGCCGGCGCTGTCTAAAAGACTTGAAAAGCCGCCTGCTTGTTTTTGGAAAAAATAAGTCGCCACAGCACTGTTAACCTGGAAACTGTCTTGGCCTTCGTCAATTGTATTGGTGACTGTTACTTGTGATGCGAAAGTTGCCGGCGTGAACGCATTTGAGTTGATGTCGAAATAAACATTATAATGACGGATTGCATCTGCTGAGGTTATGTTTGTGAGTTGAATGATCAAAGTACCCCAGGCGTTGTTGGCGGCATCAAAATCACCTGCTTGATCAAATTGGAAGGGCACGGCCGTATCCAAAATAGTGCCATCTGCATCGACCTCGATCACACGCAGGCTGTCTAAACTCAGATAACCATATTGTCCCAGTTCCCATAAGGCACTACTAAAGTTGATGTCTACCTCAGCAATGCCATCAAACCGGTCATAGCCATTTGCCATGATCGCAAGCGGGAGGCGATAATGCCAGGCTGTGTCCCACCAATCGCTGTATTCTATGTGCCATTCACTAAACTGCCAGCCTGGATCGGCCGTTGCTGTCATCGTGATAACGTCGCCAGATTCATACTCGGTTTGGTCCGGCATGATATTTATTTGGCCGGAGCCGATAATGTTTGTTGTAATTATATGACCAGTTGCACTTACCATTGCAACTGCACTGAGTAAAAGCAGTAAAACAGTTAAAAACAAGATGATGCGTAATGAATGATTTCGATAGGGCTGCATTGCTATACTCAAATTCTCCGTGTATTCTGTGGTGGAAGTCTCAAAAGACAACAGAACCTGATTTTGGTTGTTGATTTTGTTGCTCTGAGCGTTGGAATAGTAAAAATCTGTGCTTACAAAATGGCTTACATATCCGCACGCTTGATTGCCAATATCAATGCAACATGAGTAGTGCCGTTTAATAAAGGAGGATTGAGGTTATAATGGCACGCTTTTTCTGGTGGCAGAGAACCCGGAAAGAGCGGTTGAGCTGGGTTAAAAACGAAAGTATCGTTTTCAACCCGGCATAAAACTGCGGCGGTCGCTGCACCCGCCTTATCAAAACAAAGGAGTTTTTTAATGAGTGTTGAATCAGTTTCATCTGTTTCTAAAGAAAACAGGGGCGTGCGTACGGCCGTTTCAGTTGTACCCGCCATTGCGATTGTAATTGTCGGTGCCTACATAGGTGCCCAAATGTTAGCGGACATTGGCAGCTTAAAAATTGCCGTAATCGCCGGGTTGGCCGTGGATATGGGTACATTTATCTACCCGATCACCTTTACCTTACGTGATATGGCGCATAAAGTGTTAGGAAAACGCAGCGCGCAAGTGATGATCTTAACTGCGGCGGGCATCAATATTTTTATGGCTTTTTACCTGGCCTGGGCTGCCGGCGCAC
This sequence comes from Anaerolineales bacterium, assembly GCA_020432765.1. Taxonomy (GTDB): domain Bacteria; phylum Chloroflexota; class Anaerolineae; order Promineifilales; family Promineifilaceae; genus JAACFF01. Next base: position 5,018 of record JAGRDI010000221.1, read on the forward strand.
CCAGTGATCCTTCGTGGGGTTTGGGCGCAGAATTTAGCGCCATACTTGGCCCTATTTGGCGTATCGTGACAGCATCCATTATTGCAGAGGTTGTCAGTGAATTTGTGGATACCGAAATGTATCAATGGTTTGTGACCAAAGTGACGACTCGTTATCAATGGGCGCGGGTCTTGGTGAGTAACAGCGTTAGCATTCCAATTGATAATCTTATATTTACCGTGTTAGCCTTTGCACCTTTACCCGGCCTCGAAGATCATTTTTTGACTGTACCTTGGGCTGTGGTGGGACAAATCTTTATTTTTAATTTGATGGTTAAGTTTGGGGTTACATTGGTCAGTATGCCATTCATTTATCTGACACCAGACCGCGATTGGGCACAAAAATAATGCCAGATGAATTTACTGTCAGCGTGATCATCCCCAGTTTGAATGCGCTTACGCTGTCACGGGCGCTCGATGCGTTGGCTGTGCAAACGAGGCCGCCCAATGAAATTGTCGTTGTCGGCAGAGATGAAGTCAACTTGCTTGCCAACTACCCTGACGTGGTTTTTATCGATACGCAAACGCCGGTTTGTGCGGCGTCGGCACGCAATAGGGGTATTGAAACGGCCGTTGGCAATTTGCTCCTCTTTTGTGATTCAGATTGTATTCCGGCTCTCGATTGGGTCGCGGCACATGTGAACCGTCATCAAACTGGCGAAAAAGTTGTTGGTGGCAGCGTGGCCCTAAAGGGCAGCAATTATTGGGCACAGAGTGACAATGTCTCCATGTTCCATGAATTTGTGCCAGCGCATCCGCCCGGTAAGCGGCATTTGCTGCCAACTTTGAATATAAGCGTGCAGCGAGATGTGGTGGAGCAAGTCGGTGGCATGGATGAATCTTTCCCTGGTGCCGCCGCAGAGGATGCTGATTGGACCATTCGCATGTATTGTGCGGGATTCAACCTGTTTTTTGCGCCTGAAGCGCTGGTTGAACATGTGCCCGCACGCACAGCCTGGACCGATGTGGTGCGCCATTGGCGCAATCTAGGTCACAATGCAGTGCGAGTGCGTTTGCGTTATGCAGAGATGTTAAACACACCAGCTTTTGCACGCGAGGCACTGTGGTGGCGCTTGCTCTCGCCCTTGATCGCGGCGAAGGTGACGGCAGGAATATACACGCAGTCACTTTTTTGGCGTTATTGGCGCAGTTTGCCCGTGGTTTATGTGACCAAAATTATTTATTGTTGGGGCGCGGCGCAATCTGTCGCTTCCGGCTATGCGTTCCAAGAATGACTAGTTTGGCTGTCTGTGTGATCATTACTGCCTGGAATGAGGTAGAGAAAACAGTGGCTTGTCTGGAAACGGTCGTCAGCCAAACATATCCCAATTTTAGGATATTACTGGTTGATAATGGCAGCCGGCAGCCACTCATCCAAACTGCAGCCGAACAATTCTCACAAGTTGAAATCTTACGCAATGAACGCAACTTCGGCTTTGCAGGTGGTTATAATCAAGGTTTGTTACACGCTTTGTTGGATGATTTTGACCTTTTTTTCTTGCTCAACAATGACACATTATTGGCCCCAGATTGTTTGGAAGCATTGGTAGCCGAGTTTTTAGCAACACTAGATGCCGGCTTGGTAACGGCCAAGATTTATTATGCAGATGAACCCCGGCGTATTTGGACAGTTGGCAATGAGTTAAGTCCGTGGGTGCTGGATATCAAAGGCGGCGGTGACAAACAAATCGATACCGGACAGTGGGAAAATGCACGTGATATTGATTTTGTCCCTTTTTGTGCTGCGTTGTTGTCACGGACTTTGCTTGAGTCAGTCGGCTTGTTAGATGAAGGCTTCTTCCTTTATTATGAAGATATGGATTATTGTCGCCGTGCACGTTTGGCGGGTTTTCGATTGCGTTATGCGCCAAAAGCAAAATTATGGCATGTTGTTTCGGCCAGCAGCGGCGGACGTGACAGCCCATTAGAACGGTATTGGATGGCACAAAGCAGCGGCCGTTACTTCCGTAAACATGGGCATGGCTGGCATATGCTGTTGATCATTCCATTTCGGCTGGCCAGCGCGTCTAAGATGACTTTACATTTATTGTTGAAACGTCGTGGGCGTGCTTTAGCGGCTTATTGGCTGGGTTTGCTGCGCGGTTGGGGCAACGGCCGTGCCACCACGCCGCCGCCCACATGGATAATATCAGGCTGATTTGCTAAAACCAAGGCCGCTGGTATGATTTTGTTATACAGATATGGTTGATTTGCGAAGATTGATGGCTTTGAATGGAATGAAGAAAACCAGCTCAAAAACTGGCTTAAACATGAAGCGTCAACAGCTGAATGTGAAGAGGTGTTCTTCAATCTGCCGCTGTTACTTGCTGATGACCCGAGGCACTCGCAAGTTGAGCCAAGACATTATGTGTTAGGACAGACGAACCATAAGCATCGCTTGGTTTGTCTCTTTTACTATTCGTATTATGCCGCTCGCCGCTTGCCTACCCTATACCTGACGCTGGGAAACGCGCAGGTTAGGCAAACCAACAACGAACTTTTTATTAGAAGTTATGAGTTGTTCGTTAGCGACAGATTTACAAGTCGTTACTGGTAGGAAAGTGACTGAATGAAAAACTTTGATCCAATAGCAAAATGGGAAGATGAAGTTGCTGCCAATTATATGCAAACAACAACGATTGCTAAAGCCCAAAAGAAACTACCTAAAGCCGTGATCTCCTTTGAGATTCGTCTTGATGAAGCCGCCACCGCCGACGACAGCCGTGCGGCGTATGAGGACATCTATGGGTTGGATGACATTTCACAAAGTAACTCCTTTTATTTGTGGATTCAGGATTTACTGGCACTAAAGCCAGGCGAAACCTATTTGGATATCTCGTGTGGACGTGCACAGTTGACAACGCTGGCGCGGCAGCATGGGGCACAGGCGCATGGTTTGGATTTATCTTATACGGCATTACAAAGTGGTTGGAATGCTGGGCAGGGCGGTGATTTAATTACAGGCAACAGCCAGGAACTGCCCTATGCGCCGGATAGCTTTGACGTGATTAGTAATATTGGCAGTTTGGAACATTATTTGGATATGCAAACGGCCGTTCAGCAAATGGCGCGTGTGCTAAAACCCGGCGGACGTGCTGTTGTGCTTGTGCCCAACAGTTTTAGTTTGTTGCACAATATCTGGATCGCAGCACGCGACGGCCGTACCAATATTGACCAGCAGCCTATCCAGCGTTATGCTGCACGGGTAGAATGGCAGGCATTGCTCGAAGAAAATGGCTTGGTTGTTGTCGATACAATCAAGTATGAGATTGAAACCCCACGCACGATGGGTGATTGGGCACGTTATCTGCAGCATCCTAAAAAAATGTTGCGTTTGGCGTTACGGCCGTTTGTGCCCTTGAACCTGGCCTTTTGTTTTGTCTATCTTTGTCATAAACAATAGTGCAACCAGAATTTCACATAAACCAATGATCAACGTCAACTGTAATTATTGTGGTCGTGATGACTTTGAACTTGTTAACCAAGGAGCCGACTTACTGCTGGATCGCCCCGGCGAATTTCGCCTTGTGCGCTGTCGTCATTGTGGCCTGATTTACCAAAACCCCCGCCCCACTTTGGCAGAATTGCCCCAACATTACCCGGATGATTACCAACCCTACCAGCGCACCTTGCAAAAGGATACATCGGTTGTGCAGCGATTGGCACGCAGCCATGAGATGAATCGCCGCTTTAAACATATCCAACATTATTTACCACAACCGGGTAAACTCTTAGAAGTAGGCTCTTCTACAGGACAATTTTTGATTGATATGCGGCGGCGTGGTTGGGAAGTGACCGGTGTCGAAATTAGCGCTTATGCCGCTGAGTATGCCCGTGAAAACTACGCGCTAGATGTCACAACCGGCACACTTGAAAGTGCCGATTTGCCCTCAAACCAGTTCGACCTGGTTACATTGTGGGATGTATTTGAGCATGTTCTTGATCCTACCAGCACCTTAGCGGAAATTCGACGCATCCTAAAGCCGGGCGGATATTTCATCGCTGGTGTACCTAATCCGGCGTGTATTGAAGCGCGGATTTTTGGAGAATATTGGGTCGGATGGGATCGGCCACGTCATATCAATCTGTTTACGCCTACTGTATTTGAAAATTATTTGCAAACAGTTGGTTTGGAACTCACGGCGATAAAAAGTTTCAACGGCCGTTTAGGGGTCACGCTAATGAGCATCGAATTTTGGGCCAGAGCACATCAGATTCCACCAGAAAAGTGGCAGCGCTGGACAAAATTGGCTTATAGTCCACCTCTGCGTTTGCTGACATGGCCGCTTTACCGCATTGCTGGGGCGTTTAATCAAACCTCAATTATGACTGTATTTGCGCGTTTGCCTGCAGAACAGGATGCTGCTGCCTGTGACTGATTCATCACCACGAAGTACACAACTGCTGCAGCATGTAGCAGATTGGTTTAATCGTGCGGCGCAGTTTTTGTTTACCGGGCGACGACAGCGTGTGGTAACGGCCGTGTTCCTTTTTTTAACAGTCGTTGTTATCGGCTCTTTAATCAGAGGGAATTGGGAAACATTGCGTGATTATGAATGGCAGATACGGCCGTCTTGGTTGATCTACGCCGTTTTATTGATGTTAATCGACATGTTTCTAGGTGCGGTTGTCTGGCACAGCCTGTGTAAACGATTCATTCAACATCCCCATTTCTTCACCAACATCAAGATTTGGTGGTATGCTAATCTTGCCCGGCGCATTCCAGGAACCGTTTGGTTTATTGCCAGCCGGGCTATTTTGTATGAAACCGTAGGTATCGCCAAATTGCCAGTGACATTGCTTAGCGGCCTCGAAATGGTGCTTATTTTTGTCTCTGGTATTATCACAACCTTGTTGACCTTGCCGTTTTGGATATTGCCAGATGAAGTCACCCAAAATGTCGATCTTATTTGGTTTTTACCACTAATCGTCATCCTCTGTGTCATCATGGTGCATCCGCGCATTCTGGGCAAAATATGGCAATTGATTAGCCGAAAAGGACCTACTACACAGCTTTATTGGCGTGATACCACAACCTGGTTATTGCTTTATATCGTCGTATGGAGTTTTGGCGGGCTTGTATTATTCTGTTTGATTAACTTCTTTCAACCTTTGCCTTCTTCCTACATCATCGCCACGATTGGCATGTGGGCATTGGCCAGCACCATTTCATTGGCTGGTGCTTTGACCATTACTGGCCTGGGATTGCGTGAGGTTTCGTTGACTGTGATGTTGACCCAAGTTGTGCCCTTACCGGTTGCCATAGTCATTGTTATCGTTTTACGTGTGTTGTGGCTGCTTGGTGAGCTAATAACCGCCGGGATTTCCCTAAAATTATGAAAATCACCCAGATTACACTGGGTAGTAACCCATATGGGTTATTGTTTTTCACCATTTTAGCCCCTATACTGGTAACAACTTAGACAAAATCTTTTTCTATTTCTTGATACAGGAGAGTATATTATGAAAAAAATGATCGTTCTTTTGGTACTCGTAGCTTCACTGTTGTTGGTAATTTCTGTAGCTAGTGCCGCCCCGATTTCTTATGATTCTGGGTTCCAGGTACAAAATCTCAGCAGCAATACAGCCGATGTTACCATTAATTTCTACGACCAAAGCGGTACCATCGTCTATTCGATTACTGACGATACTATTGCTGGTAATGACTCCAAGACCTATTTCCCGCTGCCCGATGGTGTCGGTTCAGGGTTCAATGGTTCAGTCGTAATTTCTTCCGGTGAGCCGGTTGCGTCTATTGCTAACGTCTTGGGCGATGGCTTTGAATTCGGTGCCAGCTACGGCGGCTTCGAAGGTGGCGCTGACGTTATTAACTTGCCCTTGATTATGAAAGGCAATGCTGGTCAATATGACACTTGGTTCAATGTACAAAATGCTGGCGCAGCTGATGTGAATGTTAATGTGGCCTATGCTGGTACAACTTGTACAGAAAATTTCGCAGGCTTAAAACCCGGTGCAGCCCATACTTTCAATCAAGCAACCAACAGTTGTTTGCCCTCTCCATACGTTGGCGCAGCTTTAGTAACAGCTAGTGGAGGTGGCTCTATTGTTGCCACCGTCATTGAAACGGGTAATGAGACATTGTTTGCCTACAATGGTTTTAATTCTGGTTCCGAAAAGCCAGTTATGCCTTTGGCTCAATTCAACAATGTTGGCTACCACACCGGCATCCAAATCCAGAACACAGGTGGTTCCTCAACAAATGTAACCGTTAGCTATACTCCAGCAGCTGGTTCGCCTGGTACTGCTTGTACAGAAACACAAACAGTTGCTGCTGGTAACTCTGGCACGTTTGGCCTCTTCGCCTTCTCATTGACCAACCCGGTCGGTTCAAACACGTGTGTCTTCGGCGAGCGTTTTATTGGTTCAGCAAGTGTGACTGCTAACAGTGCCGGCCATGATTTAGTGGCGATTGTTAACCAGACAAACTTCACCAATTATGGCAGCTCCTACGGTGGTTTCAGTGTAGCTGATGCAACTTCCAGCGTAACCATGCCCTTGATTATGGATCGTAACGCTGGTTTCTACACTGGCTTCAACGTGATGAATGTGGGTACTTCTGCCACGACTGTAAATTGCACCTTCTCTAATGATTCTTATACCGTTAACAAATCAGTACCTGCAGGTGGTGCATTAAATGATTTGCAGTTAAACAAGATGTCCACAGTTCCATATGTTGGCGCTGGCGTATGTAATGCCTCAGGTGGCGGTTCAATCATTGCAGTAGTCAACGAATTGGGTAATTCAACATCCGCTGACTTGCTGTTCACCTACGAAGGTTTTAATCAATAAAATCTGACATTTGACAATGTTAGTAAAAAGAGCCACCTATAGGTGGCTCTTTTTCTGTCTTATATCTTTGCGGAAGTAGTGATGCTTCCGGATTGATTCGTGTGAGTGAAAGTATGACGAAAATATATAATAATCGGAGATTTCCTATTCGTTCGACTTTTATTGTTACTGCTCTTCTGATATCGATTCTGCTGGCCGCGTGTGGCCCAGCGGCAGAGGATGATGGGGTGCCGCCTCAAGAGGATACCTCTGTACAGCAAGAGGGTGAGCAGCCAGAGGCCAGTACAGCGACCCCGCCGGGTGCAGATATTGGGGTTGATCCAATTGCCCCAGAGAATGATGCTGTTGTAGAACCGTATCCTGGAACTGATAAAGCGCTGCTACCACAGGTTGCGCCTTATCCTGGGCCAACGATTGAGGGCATTCAGCCAGAGCCTCCCAACACGGAACGCAATTTACCTGCTGCAGAAAGCGGCACAGGTGTTGTAGGTGGTATCCTCATTCGCGAAATTGTGGGAGAAGGGTTTATTCCCTTTGCACCACAGAAGCTGCTCTTGGGGGAAATCATCACGCTCGATAATGGTGAACCGGCGTATGTGGGTTCCTCGGGTGAATCGCCTGCTGCAGAACTTTTACCAACGGGCATTTTTATTTTCAGTAACATTCCCCCTGGAGATTATAATTTGGTTGTGGATATTGGTATTACACAATTCTTGGCTGGGGATAAATTCACGTTAGAAGCCGGACAGGTAATTGATCTCGGTCAAGTAATTATTGAATTACCTGATTGATAATAAATTCATTATTTGCCATGAGCTTCACAGACCTGTACTGAGCCGAGTCGAAGTATTACACGAATTAGGGCGGTTTCAGTTTATGAAATTGATGGCAGAAATCTGAAAGTTGTTCTCGTTCTAAATATCGGGATGCTTTATAGACTTCCGAATTATAGTGTTGTAAAGTCATGGGTGGCGATTTCGCCACCTTTTTTTGTAGGTACAGAATGAATATTCAAGAGGCGTGGGATTACGGCCGTTTACATTTAACACTTTCATCTCCTTATGCTGAATTGGATGCGCGTTTGCTTTTGGAGTATGTATTGCAAAAACCACATAGTTACATAGTGGCATTTGCGGAGATTGAGTTAACACTTGAACAACAACAAAGCTATTTTGCATTGGTACAACGTGCGGTAGAACTGGAACCAATACCGTATTTGACGGGAACGGCCGTATTCCTTGATCTAGTCTTAAGCGTAACCCCTGCAGTGCTTATCCCGCGTCCTGAAACTGAAGAATTGGTTGAGTTGGCAGTGAAATGGGGCCGTCAAAGACCCACTTGCCACATTGTTGATGTCGGCACTGGTAGTGGCAACATTGCTATCAGTCTTGCACAGCGTTTGCCCCATGCCACGATCACAGCAGTCGATATTTCCACGCAAGCTTTAAACATTGCACGTAAAAATGCAACCACTTATGTGCCTGGAAGAATAAATTTTTTGTTGGGCGATTTGTTGACTCCATTAGTAGAACCTGTTGATTTGATTGTTGCTAATTTGCCTTATATCGCTGATGATGAGTGGACGCAGGTAGACGATGGGGTAAAATTGCATGAGCCGCTGTTGGCCTTGCAGGGCGGTGCAGATGGCTTGAAACTCATTAATAAAGTGCTATGGCAAGCGCAAGAGAAATTAATGGCTGGTGGCGCAATTTTTTTGGAAGTTGGCTGGCAGCAAGGAATTGCCGCCCAGAAATTAGCACGAGCGTTTTTCCCTAATGCCAGCATAAACCTTTTGGTTGATATTGTTGGACATGAACGTTTTGTGCAGATTCAGACGGTGTTTGAAAGATAAGGTGTTATCTTACTTAGGAGACGCCACGCCGCTGCGCGGCACCAACAAATGAATGAAAATGGAGCGTAGACTGCCAGTCTGTCAATGAACGCGAGCAAGCTGCCCACGCTCCATTTACAAGGGAGAATGTATATTGACGAGCATCGTTACACGCCATTTAATAGGGGGCACGGCGCAAGCAATTGCGGAAACGGCCGTTGCCATCCAGAGCGGCCACTTAGTCGTTTTCCCAACGGATACAGTCTACGGGGTGGGTTGTAACCCATTTGATGAGCAAGCTGTAGCGCGTTTGTTTGCGGTAAAAGGACGGCCGTTGCATAAAGGCATTCCAATCCTTTTGGCTGATATTACGGATCTGAACAAAGTTGCACAAAGTATCCCCCCACTTGCCCAACAGTTGATAGATCGCTTCTGGCCTGGCCCTTTAACTGTGATTGTGCCCAAACGACCAGAACTTCCTGAAGCCATTTCCGATAATGAAGGGATTGCTGTGCGTATCCCAGATAATTTGGTAGCACGAGCCGTAATTCGGGCGGCGGGAGGTGCTGTCGCGGCGACGAGTGCGAACCAGACTGGTGAACCAGCCGCACAAACTGGGCAACAAGCATTAAATGCTCTGGATGGCAAAGTGTCTATTGTTTTAGATGGGGGGCCAACCGATCAATCTATGGCTTCAACAGTTGTTGATTGTATGCATGAGCCATTCCGCATCTTACGGTCGGGTCCGATTGTTGAGGCAGATATTACGCTGGCGCAACGACACAAAAAATGAGTGGGCTGTTTATTCCATTGGCTTTCGCCTTGGGCGGCCTTTTGGCGGCTCTGGTAACCTATCGTGGTATTCGGCGTGGTGGAGCTCGCTTTTACACATTGGAACGTGAGGCATTGCTGCGTCGCGCAACCTTTTCTTTGTTTGTGAGTGTCCTGTTATTTAGTGCGGCAATTGGTTACTTGATCTACGATCGGCAGCAGGTTGTTTTGGAAACGGCCGTTGAACCCTTAGAAGTTATTGAAGGAGAAGCCACCATCACACCCACACTGTCTCTCGAACAATTTCCGCCAACCGAAACCCCAACCCCCGACAACCCAGAACCGACAGTTACACCAACCCCAATTATTTGTCGTGGCATCGTCGAAGGTACCAGCGGTAATGGCCTGACTTTGCGCGACGAACCGGGGGGGACGGAATTATCAGTGCTGCCTGATGGTTCTGTTTTGACGGTTTTGGACGATGAACCTGTTGACATAAATAATTTAGTTTGGCGTAAGGTACGTGTGGTTGGTGGTGATGAAGGCTGGGTTGCTGAGCAGTTCTTGACATTACGTGAACCGTGTAATTAATATGATCATCGGCATTGACGCCAGCCGTGCTGTCACAACCCAACGTACAGGCACAGAAGCATATGCTTACTTTTTGATTCGTGCCTTAATCCCTTTAGCTGCTGAATATAATTTACGCTTGCGGCTCTATTTTAATCAGCCGCCAGATGGTCTCTTCCCACAAGTTGACCATGTAGAAACTGTTATACTCCCCTTTGCGCGTTTGTGGACGCATGTGCGTTTAGCTCGGGAACTCCAACGCCGTCCTCCCGACCTTTTTTTTACACCCGCGCATGTGGTTCCCTGGTCTTATCGCCAAGCAAGTTGTGCCACTATCCATGACCTGGGCTACCATTACTTTCCAGAAGCGCATACACATCGCCAAAGCCTTTATTTGCGCTGGAGTACGCGTCATAATTGCCGTGTCAGCCAATTTGTAATCGCGGATTCATTGGCAACAAAGCGAGATTTGGTCAGTTTGTACGCATTGGAGCCTGAACGGATACATGTAGTTTATCCGGGAATTGATTCGGATTTGAAACCTGTGACGGATGTTGATTTGTTAACGGCCGTGCAGTACAAATTTGGCATTACTGCACCGTATCTGCTTTATATTGGTACATTACAGCCACGGAAAAACTTAATCCATCTTATACAAGCCTATGCTCAAAGCAATGTCCAACATTCGCTCGTAATTGCAGGTAAAAAGGGGTGGTTGAGTCAACCGATCCTTGAGGCTGTTTGGGCGCTGCCATTATCGATCCAACAGCGCATATTGTTGCCGGGTTTTGTTGCTGAAGATGATAAAGGTGCATTAATCTCCGGTGCGACAGCATTGTTGTATCCATCATTATATGAGGGGTTTGGCTTTCCAGTACTGGAAGGACAGGCATGTGGAGTGCCTGTTTTAGCTGCTAACAGCAGCTCACTACCTGAAGTTGCTGGGCAAGGAGCTCTGCTAGTGGACCCGCTGAAAATAGATCAAATTGCGCTGGGTATTCAGCGCCTGGTTAGTGATGAAGCCTTGCGTACTGATCTGGTGCAGCATGGCTTTGCAAATGTAAGTCGTTTTACGTGGGCGGAAACGGCCGTTACGCTGCTAAAATTATTCAAATCACATTTTGCTTAAGCCCCAGAAAAATTCACTTGCTTTAGATAATACAATAAAAAAAGGGCGATCCTTTTTAGCAGATCGCCCTTTTTTCCATTATCGGCTAACTATCTAGCCAATATAATGTTACAGGTCTTTGACTATCAATGACTGCATTTATATCTGGATAGATTTCGAAATCGGGATTCCCTTCCCAAAGCAGCGCACATTGCATGTCGGGATATTGAACGCCATAAGCGATTAAACCGGTGGAATCCTCTGAGGGTTTAAATTGTGGATGCAGCAATACGAAGCGGCGGAAATCTTCCGGTAGTTGTGGTCTGAAGGGTATACCTGCCTGGAAGTTTTGTTCAACTTCACCCGCATTTAACGCTTTGGCATAGACAGCAACGAGGTGCATATCCCCCAGCCATGCGCGTCCTCCTGTTTCTTCATTGGCAAGAATCAGATTATAGTAACCATCATTCCAACTACTAAAGCTGCCAGGCATCGCCTTGGTCGCAAGCAAATCGCCATTAAGGTAAAATTTGCCGGTACCAGAAGATGCATCCCATGTAAAGATCACATGAGTAAGTTCTGTTACTACACTGCCTGAATCTGTACTAAAGGAGGGCGTACCATTTGCTTTTGCAGGTTCTCTGCGTAAACGCACATCGTATAAGTCGCCAGGCTGGCTGCCCCACAACCCTTGGGCTAATGTGAAATAGCGTTCAACCAGGTTTTTGGACACGGAAACGATGCGTGCAGGACCTAACTGATTTTTGAGTGCAGGTTGTATCCAGGCTTCAATGCTGATTTCATTGTTCGCAAGGCACGCATCAATGATCTTTTTGGCAGGCGCTTGTGACGTGATCTTAACTGGCTGATTGATTTTTAAGCCAGATGACTGCCAGGTAACGGCCGTTACATCATCAATTTTAAGATTCAGTGGATTATCGCCCGGTGATACATCCATGATAATGTTCCCGCTGCCTTCAAGGAAAGTATACAAAACCTGTAACCCTTCTTCAATTCGGCCAGGTTCCGGGTCTAAAACAACAATTGGGAAACTGCTAACCATTGTATCCTCATTATCCTGATTATCTCTAATGGTTAGTGTCGGATAAAATTCACCCTTTTGTTCATAGACATGGGCAACTTGTGCGCCCTCTCCACTGGTATCATCACCAAAGTCCCATTCGAATGCTACAATTTCGTGACGAGCAGAACTGGCCGATGCATCGAAATTCACCGTATGTGGGAATGGGCCAAAATCTTCACCCTCACCAATCGTAAATTCCGCATTGATTTCAGCATGTGGGCCTTGAGCAAAGTTATAGGCGACATGTTCTGCTGAAATCGCTACCGCATAAATTGCAATCATATGCAACTCACCTAACCAGGCGCGATAACCCGTGCGTTCATTGGCCAGATAGAGGAAATATGTTGGATTCCACTCAATTTCACCAGGGACCGAACCTTCAAAGACGACTTGATTATTGACGAATACCGTTACATGCCCATTTGCATTGCGCGTGTACACGACGTGTTGTAATTCTGGCTTGAGCGATCCAACCGGTGTAGTGATTTCGGGTTGTCCGTTTTCGTTTGTATCAGTTGTTCTCAGACGTACCGTATAAAAGTTAGAAGGGGATGTGTTGGGGGCAGCACCTTGGCCAAGTGTAAAATTACGGTTGTAAACATCATATGACACACTTAGAATGCGTGCCGGGCCATTTTGGTCAACAGTTGCAGGTTTTATCCAAGCTTCAATCGTGATTGCATTGTTTGTTTGACAGGCACTGGCGATTTTTTGAGCGGGAATGAGCGATTCTAAGACCGTTGGGCTCTTGATTTTTAGGCCTTTGTCTAACCATTCCACGGCTGACATATCGGCAATTTTCAAATTTAGCGGGATTGACTCTGCAACAAGATCTTTGACTATCTCGCCAGACCCTTCCTCAAAATTATAATATACAACAGGTACATCCCGGCCCTCGCTATCTTGTACATAGATATAGTTTGATTTACTTAAACTATTTGAAGAGCCTTGTGTATCAGTAATCGTCAGGGTGACTGTCTTAAAGCCACTGGTCGAGTATACATGTGTTGGGTTGGCTTCTGTCGATTGTGTACCATCCCCAAAATCCCATAAATAAGCGTCAATTCCTTCTGCCGCAGAACTGACAGAAGAATCAAAATGAACTGTATGTGGAACCAATCCCTCTGTTTCGCCGGCACCAATTGTGAAGTCAACAACAATGATTGAAACTGGATGGGGCAGTACATTAATATAATTGTCAATTGTTTTAGTATCAGAGTTTCCTTGTGTATCTGTAATCGTTAAGCTGACGGTTTTCAAACCTTCGGCCGTATATTCATGGGTTGGATTGGCAGTTTCTGATTGGTTGCCATCCCCAAAGTCCCAAAGATACGCCGCAATGCCAACCTCAGCAGAACTGTTAGAGGAATCAAAATTAACCGTATGAGGGGCGGTCCCTTCTTCTTCACCGGTTCCTACCACAAAATCGACATGAATCGATGGTAAAGATGTGCCACCAAACTCATGCGCGCCAAGGTCTACGGCTCCTGTACGAGCATTACCAAAAAAATCTACATCAATGTCGGTATTACCTTTGTTGATTGCTGGGCTGGCATCGGTGAGTTTGTAGTTGTTAGCGTTAATATGCCCTAAACCACTTCCATTTACCGCTGTCTCAGGGCTAAACAATTTGGGGTTTGCAATGATATCAGTGGCGCTTGCCGCTATGGGGTGTGGACTGACATTCCATAAATTACGGTCAAATTTAACATTCCCTGAAAGTGATCCGGCCGTGGCTAATGCAGAAGAGGAAACATAAAAAATATTGTTGGAAACACGTACATTATTGTAGCTGGAACCATACATCCTAAATGCAGCATGACCAGCTCTCAAGGCAATGATCGTGTTGTTATAGAAAAACACATTTTTAGTATTATGTTCATCAAAGCCATGATCAATCCAGATGCCGCTGGAACAATCCACTGAAATATTGTTGTAGAAATGTACATTGTCAATATCAATTTGTTGTGGCGTGTAACTTTCGTCGGTTACACCTAAACCGGTGTCTGGTCCATTGTTGAATGCGCTGTTGCCTGCTGGAGTGAACACTAAATTGCTGTGAATGTATGCATCTTTGACTTCGCCAATGTATATTTTGCCACTCCAAGTACGCCCTACAACGTTCCCGTAACATTGAATATTTTTGACATTAAAATCAAATGGCAGCCCCTCACCCCAAACATCGTAAATATGATTGTTGCGTACCACATAGTTGGCACCTCTGGTAAATGAATTACCCCCATTCCACCAGCCATATTGAGATGCATCTTTGCCATTGTAATTTGTCAAACCAGTTTTATAGACAACACAATTTTCGACCAACAGACCGTCCTGGTAATTTACCAGAATGCCTTCACCACCTACATTATGTACATAACAATTGCGAATGGTTATGTGACCACTGTTCCAGCCATTTGAAGTCCCGCCCGCTTGAATAGCCCGCTGCCAATAAACATATGAATTGTCATCTTTTAGTGGACCATGCACCTCGAAATTCTCAAAAACACATTGCTTCGAAATGCTCACGATGGGGTGGTAATTCCCGGTTTCGTTTGTCCATATGACGGGTTTATTATTGGGATCAGCTCCTTTAATGGTTGTGTTGGCTTTTGATATTAATACGGTTTCGTTATAATCGCCTGGGAAAACTAACAATGTGTCGCCACTCCCCATGTGATTATGACCATATTGTATATCGCGGAATGCAGTGCCGTATGATAAACCGTTGTTTGCATTATTGCCGGTTGTTGCTACATGATAGGTTGTCATTTTCTACCCTCCATTTTAATACAATCCCTAGACCGCCTTTTCATTTAGGTGGTTGGTTTTGCACCTGTTCATTGGCAACACCCGCGCCTAATAAAGGGAGATGGTTTACATCAATGATTGATATCTACCTCTAGAGATATCAAAAATGGCGCTAAGGCGATATTAGATTTATTTACTACCGATGAACACACTTAAACAGATTATACGCGATTTAAGAAAAGGTGTCTATTGAGAGTAATGCTTCACATAAAGGTTTAATAAACTTCACATAATGTTGTTAGTGGTTGTTGTCGTATCCGTAAGCGGCATCGTAAGCTATTATTGTTAAAAATAGGGTAAGCACGAACTCTTCTTTAAACCAATCGGAGAAACAAATGCAAAGGCAAAAAGCCTGGCAGGTGCCTGAATCGCAGGCCCTAAGTAAAGATAACGCAATGCTCTATTTTACCGCTAAGCGTGTGTTTGATTTTGTACTGGTAGCATCATCATTAATTCTGCTGTTCCCATTAATGATGTGCATCGCTATTTTGATCAAATTGGATTCTTCTGGCTCTGCAATTTATACGCAAGAGCGAGTGGGGGCCAAGCGTAAGCGACGCAGTGATGGTGCCTATTATTGGGAGCAGAGGACGTTTACCATTTTTAAGTTTCGTACCATGCGTGTGGATTCGGAATCGACTATTCATCGTGAATTTATGGAAGCTGTCATCTCTGGTGATGAGGCTAAGTTGAACCGGTTTGAGGAAATGCATGATGATAAGGCAAAAACGAAAATGGCACGTGATCCACGTATTACTCGCGTGGGTGCTTTTTTACGCAAAACAAGTTTAGATGAATTGCCACAGTTATGGAATGTGTTGATTGGAGATATGAGTCTGGTTGGGCCGCGACCTCCTATTCCATATGAAGTAGAAATTTATAAACCGCGCCATTTGCAACGCCTCAATACGATTCCTGGAATCACGGGTTTGTGGCAAATTAGCGGACGCAGCGCGACAACATTTGACGGCATGGTTGATTTAGATATTGAGTATATTGAAAAGCAATCGTTCTGGTTAGATTTGAAGATTTTGTTTGGTACGCTGCCTGCAGTTTTATTTCAAAAAGGTGCTTACTAATTGGTATCCGATGAAAATATTAATGGTGAACAATTTTTATTATTTGCGGGGTGGACGCGAACGCTGCTTTTTTGATTTAACAGAACTTCTGGAACAGAATGGGCACGAAGTTATACCGTTTTCAATGGATCACCCGCGAAATTTTGATTCACCTTACTCGGACTATTTTGTAAGTAATGTGGATTTTCCTAACCGTTTAGAGAAAAAGAACAAGGTGGCTTCGGCTTTTGATGTTGTTGAGCGTGTGATGTATTCGGGTGAAGCCAAGCAGAAGATGCGCCATATTATCGCAGATACCGAGCCTGATTTGGTGCATGTGCATGGGTTTATGCATGAATTGTCTCCTTCAATTTTGACCCCGATTAAAGATGCCGGTTTGCCGATTGTGCAGACGTTGCATGATTTCAAAATTTTGTGTCCCAATACTGGTTTCATTTCAAACGGAGAGGTTTGCGAACGCTGTAAGGTACATCGTTATTACAATGTGGTTTTACATCGTTGTAAACGCGGCTCTTTGTCAGCAAGTATGCTGGCGGGTGTCGAGATGTATGTTCAAAAAGCGTTTAAGTTGCATGAAGAAAAAATCGATCATTTTATTGCGCCTAGTCAATTCTTACAAAACAAGGTCAAGGCGTATGGTATTAAAAAGCCGATAACTAATATTCCTAATTTCACGCATGTTGATCAATTCCAACCTTGTTATGAACCGGATGATTATTTTGTGTATGCGGGTCGTTTGGACAAGGTGAAGGGAATTGATACGCTGTTGGATGCGATGGATCAGGTGGAACGTTCGCATCTTTATATTGCGGGTTGGGGTGAAAATGAAGATGCTTTACGTATGCGCATTGCAAAGCGCAAGGTGCAAAACATCACGTTTTTAGGGCATTTGAATACGGATGAATTGATTGGTTTGATTCAACGGGCTGCGTTTGTGATTGTACCTTCTGAATTATATGAGAATTATTCGATGAGTGTGATTGAGTCGTTGGCTTGTGGGACACCGGTGATTGGCAGCGAAATTGGTGGCATTCCAGAACAGGTTATTGATGGCTGGAACGGCCGTCTCTTTCAACCGGGTAATGTGCCAGATTTAGCCAACAAAATTAATTTTATGCTCGATCATCCAGAAACGGCCGTTAAGATGGGCATCAACGCCCGAAAACGCGTCGAACAAATTAACAATCCACAAATGCATTACGAACAAACTCTAGCAGTTTATCAAAAAGTACTGCAGCAGGATTTCGTACCTGTAATTTAATTATGTAGTGGTAAGAATGAAGTTGGTGTGCAGGAGTTAGACGCCATGAAAAAAAAGATAGCATATTTTGGTATTAAAGGGTTGCCCTCAAAAGCCGGCGCTGATCGTGTTGTTGAAGCGATTGCAAGCGGTGTTAACAAAGATGAGTATGATGTATCCGTTTATTGTAGCAGTCAGGTTGTTCCAGAAGGTGCAACATATCCAGGAATTAGGTTGATTCGAATCCCTACATTGCCCGGAAAACATTTGCATGCGACATCTCTCTTTATTCTAGGTGCCTTACATGCTTTATTGTTTGGTGATTTTGATTTGATTCATTTGCACAATGTTGAAGCCAGCTTCATGCTGCCTTTTTTGCGATTGCGCTACAAAGTTGTTTCAACCTCCCATGCTGTGCCACAAGATCGTGATAAATGGGGAACCTTTGCGAAATTTTGCCTGCGGGTTACTGAGTATCCATTCCTCAAGTTGTCTAATGAATTGACTGGTGTCGGTGCACCATTGACGGCCTATTATTTGAAGCAATACGGCAAAGAAATCAAATACATACCCAATGGTGTCGATGATCATATTGACATTGATTCAGAAGGTGCGCTCGAAATTCTGGCCAAACATGATTTGGAACCACAAAAATATCTTTTGTTTGCCGCTGGACGTATCATTCCAACAAAAGGATGTCATTATTTATTGAAAGCATTTCAAGAAATTGATTCAGACATCAAACTTTTGATAGTGGGGGATGAAAAGCAATGGCCGGAGTATGTAGCAAATTTGCGTAAAATGGCTGATGATCGCGTGAAATTCGGTTCTTTTATTTCTTCTAAAAAGACCTTAATGGGTTTGATCGAAAACGCTCGCTTTTTCGTATTTCCATCTACTGTTGAGGCCATGTCTATGATGCTGTTGGAAACCGCATCTGTCGGCACACCCATTGTCGCCAGCGATATTCCAGAAAACACAGGCGTTTTACCGGAACAAGTTTTGTTCTTTGAATCTGCTAATGTGGATGATTTGCGTGAGAAACTAGAATATGCCTTGGATCATCCCGACGAAATGCATGATTTAAGTGCGCAAGCCAAAAATTGGGTGAATTATAAATATCGCTGGCATGATATCGTGAAAGAGTATGAATTTATGTATGCGCAGTTGTTACCTAGTGAGCATCAAGCTGTGGCACGCATACAATCTTTATAATTTTGTAGTAGCGGTTAATATTGTATTGGCCATTCCTCATTGAGTTCCCAAAATATTTACAAAAAACCTGGAGTCTGGCGAATTCT
>JAGRDI010000221.1:23722-34729 GCA_020432765.1 Anaerolineales bacterium
CCCTCTATAAAATAAAAACGCCAGTGTCCAGAAAAAACAATAAATTCAATGACTGCCACATTTAAAGTGGCAGTCGTTTTTTTGAATCAGCTTAAACGTAAGCAAGGGCGTAAGTGAGGTCATATACCTTATTTACGGAAGCAGCAAATGCTTCTGTATAGGCACTATGGGGAATTGACTTTGATTTCCCAGCGTATACAATCTCTCATTCGGTTAGACCGAGGTGGCTGTATAATTGCTTGAGGAAGGGCATTTAGTTACCTGCTGACAATCGAAAATCACCGGAGACTATAAACATGGGATTGCGAACCTATTTTGCTATTTTGAAGCGTCGGAAATGGATAATTATCCTGACGGCAGTTATTACAACAGTTTTGGTTACGGCCGTTACTTTCCTACAAACACCCAAATATGAAGCCAGCACCATGCTGCGTGTTGCCACTGTAAGTAGTGGGTCTGATTACATCGTCACAGACATCGGTTACACCGAACGCCTGATGAACACCTATATTCAGATAGCAACCAGCGGCAGCACACGTCGTGAATTGAAAGCACAGCTTGGCATGAATGCATTACCAGATATCAAAGTGGACTTGATTCCAAATACCGAGCTGATGTTTATTAGAGCGGAGGAAGCAGATCCAGATCTGTCACGCGATCTTGCCAATGCCGCCGCTGCTTTGATCGTTGCCCGCAGCAAAGAAGTATACTCGGTCAATGGGCAGACAGCGCAAGAGATATTAAAAGATCAGCTAGACTTAATTGAGACCGAACTCGCAGATGCACGAGCTGAATACGAAAGCCTGGTGAAAAATACACCAGATGATGTGGTTGGCATTGCCGCTGCCGACCAAACACTTGCGCTAAAAGAACGTACCCATTCAACATTGCTGCAACAATACGATTCAGCCCAATTGAACGAAGCTTTGCGTGCCAATGCGGTCTCCGTCGTTGAACCTGCAATTACACCTACACAACCCTCCCAACCACGACCAGTCGTAAATATCGTCTTGGGCCTCGTTGTGGGTACAATGGCCGGTGTAGCACTTGCCTTTCTGTTAGAAAACCTGGACACCACGCTGTATACAACTGAACAAATTGAAACGGCGGCTGAATTAGCCACTGTTGGCAAAATTCCTGAAGCCAAAGATGATTTGGGTATCGCACGCTTGGGAAATGGGCATTATCCGCAGCTAGAGGCATTCCGACGCTTGCGCACCAACATCATGGCACTCGAAGAAACAACTGGTCCTAAAATCGTCTTGGCTACCAGCGCACAACGCAGCGAAGGTAAATCAACTGTCACTGCTAATCTTGCCGTTACCATTGCTCAATCTGGCCGTAAAGTCATCGTCATCGATTGTGATATGCGTTTGCCGATGGTTCATAAAATATTTGATTTACCTAACAAACGCGGCCTCACCAGTGTGCTGACAAAAGATGTCGCGTTAGAAGATGCTATCCTTTATACAACTTACCCCCGCGTGCAGGTTTTGACCAGCGGACCTTTGCCGCCTAATCCGACTGAATTGTTGGGTTCTGATCAAATGACAGAGTTAATCGAAGAATTAAAAGAACAGTATGATTACGTCTTGTTAGATACGCCAGCTTTGTTATCAGTTGCAGATGCGGCTGTTTTGGCACCAAAAGCCGATAGTGTAGTCATCATTGTTGCCCAAGCAAAAACCCGGCGCGAAGATATTCAAATGGTACGTAAACAATTGTCAAATGTGAAGGCAAACTCCATCGGCATCGTTGTCAACCATGCAAAACTGGATGAAAGTTACTCTTCATACGGTCAACTGGTTGAATGAATAATATAACGTTTTTAGAAACACAAAATAACAATAAAAATACAGCGGCAGTGCCAGAAGAAAAGATTGGCTTTTGGGATAGGTACGACATTTTTCTAATTGCGATATTGGCAACAGAATTATTCACACCCTACCTCATATGGATTGGTATCCTGCCAGGTATATTGCGTTGGATAACTGATCTTGCGCTCCTTGCAATCATTGGATTGACACTCATACGCATGTTGCTTTTAGATAAAATTCCCCCCGTAGTTCTCGTAATTTTGGGTATAACCATTGTAGGAACGATCGTTGCTTTTTTTGAGGGTCAAGCTTTGCCGGCAACGATTTGGGGATGGTGGGTCATGTTCCGCTACCCGATCATTGGAATTTACGCCTATTTGAAGCCGCATTGGCCTATTAACTTTTCTGCACGTTTGTTAAAAGCACTTGTCTGGTTATTAGGATTTGAGGTTAGTTTTCAAATTATTCAATATTTGGCAGGTGAACCCCCTGGCGATCACCTTGCAGGTACGTTCGGTGGTTTCGGAACGGCCTCGCTGCTTATGTTGCTCATGTTAACTTTTAGCTTGGCATTAGGTCAATGGTTAGCCAATGGTGATTGGCGTATGTTGGGGTGGGTTGTGCTGTTCTGCACGATTTCAAGTACATTGGGCGAAATGAAAATATTCCCCTTTGTTGTTGTCATTCTTGCAGTTTTGGCCTTGTGTATTCACCTGATTCGTGGACAGCAAATGCAGCGCCTGATCCTTTTTGTTTTGATATTTCTTGTTATCGTCATTGCGTTTGTCGCCATGTTCAATCTGGTTGTTGCTGAACAGGTAGAAGGAGTGAGACGCCTCGAAGATTATTTGTTTGATGCAAATAATTTAAATACATATTTGTTTAGTAAACAGTTAAGTACGACTGGAAGTTATTTCGGACGTGGGTTTGCGTTGCAATATGGTTGGCAAATTTTACAACGAGATGGCCCGACTTTCCTCTTTGGTATGGGTCTGGGTGCACGTGGCGAAAGTCGCGCCTTGGGCATTGTGGGTGAAGGGTTACGCCAGGGTAATTTTGGTTTATATTCTGGAACTAGCCTGCTAGTCATGATGCAAGAGATTGGCGCGGTAGGACTTTTTATCTTTGGTTTTTTTATGCTTTGGTTTATTTCACGGGTCTATCAAGATGCAAAACGAGACCCAGGTTCAGCTGATACAGTTGTGCGTTATGGGATGATTATGTTTTCTGTTTTGTGGCCAATTTGGTTATGGTATGAGGCTATATGGGCTTCTAGTATTCCTATGCTTCTTTATTGGGGTTTGATGGGATATATTTTGAGTCGGCCGTTACCCGCACCTGCAAATAAATACCCGCCTGCATATGCCCGAAAAAATCAAAAAACAAACGTTTACTTGTCCTAAAAACTTACAACATTAATCAACTACAACCTCAGTTTGCGAACCGAGCTGCGGTGTGTTTTGGAGAAAAGGAACATGACTCCTGAAAATAGGAGAATGCAAAAACCTCACCTTGTCTGGGTATACCCCGAACCGGCTCAGGAACGTTTAGATGCGGCTACCTGGCTTGTTACAACACAAGAATTACGCAATTCAGGCTGGGATGTGACACTGGTCAGTCGCAGCCGCACTGATAATGGTCAACAAACATTCCGTGATACAGATATCTATTTTATTGGACAGCCGGATGTTTACCTTTTTAGCACGGTTTTATTTCATATCAAGGTCATTATTTTTTTGTTAAAAGCATGGTCTTCAATCGATATTATTATGTTTCACCAAATGTCGGCTCCTTGGATTTTTCCCTTAAAATTGTTACGTTTGCTGAGTGGAAAGCGTAAACCGTTGTTGCTCATGGATACGCGTACGGTGCCAATGGACATGTCTACCCTTAAATGGTGGTTGCGCGGTTCTTTTGAGTTATTGATGAACCGGATTGCCAATATATGGGTTGATGGACAAACTGCTATAACGGAGCCAATGGCAAAAGCCGTCAAAATCCCCCCAGAAAAATTGTTTGGGGTGTGGCCTTCGGGGGTTCAAGTAAAACGATTTGCAATGGCTCAGGAAAAACGTGAATGGCCACAGCCCGATGAGGCGATCAAAATAATTTATATTGGGTCAATGCATAACCGCCGTAATTTGATGGCATTGTGTCATGCAGTTGAAAAGGCTAATAACGCTGGTCTAAAATTTGAAATGGTATTGGTGGGAGATGGTTGGGAACGGCCGGATCTTGAAAACTATGCAGCCCAAACCGCAGGACGTATTCAGGTGCTGCCGCCCGTTCCGCATACGGAGATTCCGCAATTGTTGGGACAAGCGCATATTGGTGCTTTGCCTTTTCCTGATGAAGAACAGTTCCGTGTATCGAGTCCGATAAAGCTGTTTGAATATATGGCGGCTGGACTGCCGATATTAGCAACACATATCGAATGTCATACGAGTGTGCTTGGGAATGAGGAGTTTGTATTTTGGGCGTATGGATCCTTGATGGAGGATTTGTGTATGGCGCTAGAGGCAATTTGGCACGCACGCGTTGAGTTAGGCATGCTTGGCGCTGAGTCTGCCCGTTCCGCAGACCAATGGTCATGGTCGACTTCTGCGCAAAAATTGAACGCTGCATTGACAGCGTTGTTGGTGAAAAATGGTATTGGGGTTTTACCTGCAGTGCTTGCCACAAGGCAAACTGATTTGGTTAGCAAGGAAGCTTGAACGCTATACGGGAGTAATGATGATAAAAACATTAATCCGCAAAAGTTTGCATAGAATTAGAGCTGAACGCTTGGAAATGCTTAAGCGCAATGGCCTGACGGTGGGTAGGAATTTGAATGTCCAGCCAGGCGTTTTTTTGGATGCGAGCCATTGCTGGCATATTACAATTGGCGACAATGTTACTTTGGCGCCAAATGTTTGTATTTTGGCGCATGATGCCAGCATGAAAAGTTTGTTAGGGTATACACGCATCGGTAAGGTAAATATTGGTAACAATGTGTTTATCGGCGCCAATTCAATTGTGCTGCCGGGAGTGACGATTGGGGATAATGTTGTGATTGGCGCTGGCAGTGTAGTAACAAAGGATGTTCCTGCGGGTGTTGTGGCTGCTGGTAATCCGGCTTCGGTTGTCATGCCGATAGAGAAATTTGTGGCCAAACATAAAGAGAATATCGCAGTACTGCCGCGCTTTGGGGAGGAATATACGGCCGATATGGGGGTCACGCCAGAGATGAAAAAAGAGATGAATGTGCGTCTGGAGAGTAGTATGGGGTACATTGTTTAATTCTATGTATGCTTGTTTTTGAGATGCTACAGCTTCCATTTTTGGGAGCTTTTTTATTTGCAGCGAAAATAACAGGATATATTGTTTTTTTAAGCTTAAGTGGATATGTAATTTTGCCTTGTTAATTTTCTATAGGATTAGGTAATCGGCAACAAGTTTTTGGAATTAAAATTACCAGGAATGTTGCCGGTTCCTCAAGGGAAACGCACATACTTACGGAATTTATTTTTTGATAACTTTGTGTGTTTTACCCAGGTAATGTAAAAAAGTATTTGCACAAAATAGGAATTTTTTGCGAATTCCTACCACCTAATAATCACAACACCTTTTTAATGTATAGGATGAACTCATGAGCACCTCCATACCACGAGTTAGCATCGGACTGCCAATCTATAATGGCGAAAATTTCCTTGAAGAGACATTAAACTCTTTGCTAGCCCAAACTTTCACGGATTTTGAGTTGATTATCACTGACAACGCTTCAACCGATAACACACAAACTATATGCCAAGGTTACGCTGCACGTGACGGCCGTATTCGTTATTATCGAAATACAGAAAACTTGGGTGCCTCTGGCAACTACAATCGCGCTTTTGAACTTGCACGCGGTGAATATTTCAAATGGGCAGCCCATGACGATTTACTCGCACCCCAATTTCTTGAAAAAACAGTGGCAGTTTTAGACGCGAACCCAGATGTTGTCTTATGTTATGGTTTAACAGAAGCGATTGACGGCAATGGCAATATTCTACGCCTTTATCCTGCCAAACCTGATGCGGCGGATCCGGAACCATCTAAACGTTTTTATGAATTTGTGTGTGTCCCCCATCCATGCGTATCTGTTTTTGGTTTGATTCGCACCAATGTTTTGCGCCAGACACGTTTGATTGGCAACTACACAGGTTCAGATCGCCCCCTATTAAGTGAATTGAGCCTCCGTGGTCGATTCTATGAAATCCCCGAAGTATTATTCTATTACCGAAACCATGCTGACCAATCATGGGGTGAAAATGCTTCACACCATTCCCAACAAGCGTGGTACGATCCCCATCGTGCCGGCAAGATAACATTCCCTCATTGGCGTTTGCTCGGTGAACATTTGCGTTCGATTCGCCGCGCTCCACTACGCTTTAATGACCAGGTAAAATGTTATCTGTGTATGGGGTGGTGGGCACGGTTACATTGGAAATACCTGGCCAATAATTTAATCGTCCGCGATGTGAAATACAGTTAATCGAACCTAATGTTGACGCATTAGAGGTTTCCATGCGCATACTTCTCGCACAATTTTATTCACATCAACCTACACCCGATTATGGGATCATCGCTGCGGAGCTGCGTGCGCGTGATCATCAAGCCTGGGTAGCTACACCGGACGCAAAAGGGGATCTGTGTGTACGGGCGGGTGAACAATTGGTAGCGACCGTCCCCGGTGTGCAAAAGCCTGTTGGCAGGTTTGCTGGTTTACCTATTATTAGTAGTTTGTTGTGGAAAAAAGCAGCGTTTGCTTATGAGCAAAGAGTTCGTAAAATGCTGCGCCAATTAGAACCAAACATTGTGCAAATTAACCCAGCAGATTTGGGTTTGTTTGAGATTTTACCGTTGTTCATGCCCGACTGGATGCAATTTATCCTTGATTTTCGCCAAATTGATGAACGCGATTACGGTCGTTCCGTTTTCGGCCGCTTGAAAAATGCTTTCTATCGTTTTAAGCGCGAAACAGTTGCACGATATGTTTATACACGTGCCGCTTTTTTACATGCGGCCGGTGCGAGGAAAGTCTTGGGCGTTAATTGGCGCAAGTGGGGTGTTGTGGTGCCGTTGGGTGTAGCATGTCGCTTTCTGGAACAGCCACACCCATTCGAGCAGCCTGACAAATTGGAAGCCAAGACAACCTTTATTTATCTGGGTACAATCAGCACGCAGCGCAAACTTGATCTATTGCTGCTGGCCGCTAAAAAAATGCTGCACCAGACAAACCAATTTGAAATTACATTTATCGGCCCTGATGCGACAAATGGTTTTTATCAAACAATGATTGCTGATTTGGATTTGGGGCAGAATATTACGATTAAAGCGCCCGTTGCTTATGAGGATGTACCTGCTGTGTTGGTGACTTATAACGTGGCGCTGGCAATTGTGCCCGAACGCCCGTTTGACTGGCAATACCATCCGACTTTGAAGGCACTGGAATATCGGGCTTTGGGTATACCGATGATCGCGACTGATTTTGAACCCAACCGCCATATTGTAGAAAACGGCCGTAACGGTTTACTCGTTAATAATACAGTTGACGACATTGCTGATGCCATGTTGTGCTATGTTCAAGATCATGATTTTAGGACAAAATCGGGTCAAGATGCGGCGGCTATGCGCCAGGGACGTCCCTGGCATGATGTTGTCGATCGATATGTCACATTATATACATCGTTGCTGCCTAAGCCTGATGCACTGGAAGCAGAAAAACAGATCAGGCAAACAACGTCCTAATTGAGGTGTCCCATTACAGAAAAAAACTTAAAGATTAAAACTGTACGCGGTAGTATGCTCATGGGAGGTGTATCTCTTGTGGTACGGCCGTTACAGTTAGTCGGGACGATCATATTAGCACGCCTTCTCTCTCCCAGTGACTTTGGTACTGTGACGCTTGCCATGGTTTTAATTGGCACTTCTTACATGTTTGTCGGCTTAGGCATGGATGCTGCCCTGGTACATAGTGAGATGGATCGCAAAAAAGTCGCTTTTCAAGCATTTGCAATCAGCCTTTTTTCTGGCATCCTTTCATTCCTTGTGCTTTCAATAAATGCAGAAATCATCTCTTCAATCTTAGGCGATGTAGATGTGGCTGTTTTTCGTGGCTTACTACCCATTATCCTTTTTACTACCTTAACCATCGTCCCCGAAGCGATGTTGAGCAAGGAACTACGGTTCAATCGCCTGAGTGCAGCCGTGATCATATCAGAAATAATGTACATGATCGTCGCCATCATCTTGGCAGTAATGGGATATGGATTGTGGAGTCTCGTTTATGGTAAAATTGCATCCGCATTAGTCAGGGTTATTTTAGTTTGGCTGTTTAATCCCAGTTGGGACTGGATCAAACCGAAAAAGTGGGATTGGGATATTATGCGCAGCTTGTTGCGTTTTGGTTTACAAACCACAGCCGGCGGCATCGTTTCATACTTCCATACCCATTGGGATGATTGGTTTGTCGGACGTCAATTTGGCACAACCGCATTGGGTTATTACAGCAAAGCATATGATTTAAGCAATAATGTGTTAAGTAGCTTCAGTCGCAGTGTGATCAATGGCGTCTTTTTCCCTTCATATACCAAAATACAAAATGAGAAGGAACGTTTAACTCGTGTCTATCTCAAGAGTTATTATGTTGTCTTGTTGATGATGGTGCCTATCTCGTTGGGCATGCTTGTGTTAGCCCCTGAACTTGTACCTGTCTTACTGGGTCCAAAGTGGATACCAATGATCACCACCCTGCAAATTTTTGCCTTTATGGTACTCGTGCGGCCTTTATCTGAGAATACAGTACCTTTGTTTCTCGCTGTTGGGCGGCCAAACTACATGGTACGCGCTGGCCTAGTCCTTTCTGTTGTGATGGTGCCATTGGTCATTGGATTGTCTAATTGGGGTATCGAGGGGGTTGCGATAGCTGTCGTCATCTCACATATTGCTGGTGTTGCTTACAACCTTGTACTGGTTGAACGTATTTTACCTGGCATTATACGCCCGACATTGTCTGCGTTCGTAAAATTTGCCGTTATGGGTTTACTGATGGCATTATGTGTGCAACTTGTAAAACCATATGTATTACAGTTAGTTGGGGGCATCCCCAATGTTTTGTCATTAGTGATTCTGGTTATGGTTGGTGTTGTCGTTTATTGCGGTCTGGCATTTTTGACACAAAAAACATTGATTTACGAACTGGTTCAATTATTTCTGGTTGGCTTGAAAATCGAAAATCGTTTTCCTAAATTGGCCGCAAAAGTAGCCGAGTAAATTAGAAGATTTTCGCTTTGAAATCAACGATTTTGGATGTTTTAAAAGAGAATACTTAACGCTACAAAAATATATGCTTAAAGTTATGGACTCTGCCGTTGAGCACCTATATCATTCACGGTGTATTCACGGAAGAGGAAAGGTGAACAATCTGTGTCAAATGACAATATGTCATATAGGTTGGATAGGGCATTGTGTCAGAGACATTAAAAAAGAAGGAAGAAAAACCCATGAAGAAATTTGCATTTTTATTAATTGTTTTTTTGTTTGTTACCTTGCTTTTGCAAAGCAGGGGCGTTCAAGCTGGGGTAGCTGGGGATGAACCAGCACCGCCTGCGTCGGAGCGAACTGCATCCCAATTCCCCGACGGCAAGCCAGACCTCGTTAAAGGTCATCTGGCTGATGGTCCATGGGCGATTGCTGCGGAACCGCGAGGCACGCTTAATGTTGAAACTGCACCCACGCAGCCAACGATCAATGTGTGGTATGGTGACTCCCAAAATTTTGGTCAAATAGGCAATCCTCAGAAATGGATTAATATATTAGGTTCGGTTTCTGGGCCCAATGACATTGATACTTTGACTTATACATTGAATGGGGGCGTCGCTAAAAATCTCGCCATGGGTCCCGATGAATACCGTTTGGCTGATGAAGGTGACTTCAATATCGAGTTAAATATCAATGATCTTATAGATGGCAATAACGCGCTTGTTATTACGGCCGTTGATACTGCGGCAGAAGAAACCACCAAAAACGTGACGGTTAATTATTCCGCTGGTAACACCTGGCCGGAAGATTATACAGCTAATTGGAGTAGTTCCCCACCCGTGCAGTCGGTTGCTCAGGTGGTCGATGGGCAATGGACCACCCAAAATGGTGTGTTACAGCCGCTCACCTTTGATTATGATCGTTTGGTTGCTATTGGTGATATGTCCTGGACAGATTATGAGGTGACTTTCCCCATGAATGTACATGCGATTGATACGTCCGGCTTTGGTGGGCCGAGCAATGGTGCTGGTGTGGGTTTGTTTATGCGCTGGCAAGGTCATAATAATTTAAGCGGCGAACAACCCAGCCGTGGTTGGGATGATTTAGGTGCCTTGACATGGTATCGTTGGTCGCCGCAAAATTCAGAAGGGCTTGAAATGTTGGGTGGCGGTGGTGCCTGGATTACCGGGAATCCGCTTGAGGAATTGGAGTTTGATGTGCCATACATGGTTAAAGCCAGTGTGCAGTCGGCTCCTGGTGGCCCTGCCTATTACCGCTTTAAGATGTGGAAAGCTGCTGACCCTGAACCGGTTGCCTGGGATATGGAATCTCAGGGATTGGTAGGGGAACCGGAAAGCGGTTCGGTGGTGCTTGTCGCGCACCATGTCGATGTAGCTTTTGGTAATGTAACCATTAAAAACCTTGATGATATTCGCTTAACAGTGAATTCGACTGTAAATGGGGAAGGCTCGCTGGATTTTGTGCCGCCGGAACCCGAAGACGGATACACTTATGCGGCTCAAGTTGGTGTGTGGGCTATTCCTGTGCCGGGCAATATTTTTGATGGTTGGTCGGGCGACTTTACGGGTGATGCTAATCCACTGAGTTTTCACATCACAAAAGATATCAATCTTACGGCTAATTTCTCGCCCGCGCCGCCTTCACAGTTAACGATCGATATTGAGGGCCAGGGTACGGTAACCAAAGACCCCGATAAAGATGAATATTTGTATGCTGAAGAGGTTGAATTAACGGCCGTTCCTGCCGCAGATTATCTCTTCGCTGGTTGGGGTGGGGCATTGAGTGGTATCTCTAATCCGATCACTTTGGTTATGGATGGAGATAAAACTGTGGTAGCCAATTTCATTCATAAATCCTTGGCCTCACCTGTTTCGGACGATTTTAGTTA
>JAGRDI010000222.1 GCA_020432765.1 Anaerolineales bacterium
GTATCCAGAATGACCAACACAATGGATTCCCGCATTCGCGAGAATGACACTCGAGTGCAGAGGCTGCACACCCCTCAAATAATTGTCAGAATTGTATCGTCAGCATTGCGGAACTGGAATTGGTTCGCAGACAGTTATTGAATTCCCGTTCCTTAGTCTGGAAGACGCCCAGGCGTGGGAAAAGGCCAATCGCGAAAATCTACCGGACAATTATCACTGTCAAACCAATAAGGTAACCGCTCAAGACTATGACCGGTTGGAATTAATTCTGTACAGCTAACAACATTGGGAAAAACGCCATTACCATAAACTACAACATCGACAATCCCATCTCCCACCCCGCGCAAAATAATCTCATCCCCTTGATTTCCAAGTTGTAAAATCGCATCTGTATCGCCCCAGGTGGGATCATCAATAAGATCAGCAACGGCCGTTTCGGTATCCACAATCTCAAAATCCGGCAAAAAACCATATTCAACATAAAATGCGGAAGCTGTAGTCGCAACCACAATGACTGCTCGTGGAGGCAGCACCGTTCCAGCAGGAAAACGACGAACATCTTCAAAATCTGTGTGCGCCACTGCATCCCCCAACCCAAACCCGCTTATGTCAATGGCTTTATTGGTTGGATTAACCAATTCGATAAACTCAGCCTCATCAGGGCCATAGGAATCATACAAAACCTCGCTGATCAAAACGTGGGTTGCAGGCCCCTCAAATTTGTTAAAAACAACCGGCAGAAAAACATCCAACGGGTAGTCGTGCAAAAACATCTCAGATAAAAGAGCATATGCCTCGTCCGACTGAATTTGGAGTGCTAATTCGCGGTTGCCTTTGCTCGACATTTCACTGCCATTTAGGCTGCCCACATGCACAAACCCGTGGCCATTCAAATTCACTAAAACCATCTTATTATGGATACCCAAACCAGCCGGATTGCCTAAATCGCAACGCAGACGCAAGCCTTCACTTCGACCAATTCCATTTACATATTCACATGTTGCCTGATTGCTTACAGGGCTATTAGTATCATTGAAAAGGCTGTCCAACATGAGTTTCACAGTTGCACCACGACGCGCTGCATCGATGTATGCTTCCACACGGGGACTGGGGTCTGTTATTGGGTTGCTATCTGTCGCTCCCCAATACGGCCGTTCCGACAACTGCTGTACTAAAACCGTATCGCCCTGTCTGGCGCGTTTTACTAAACCCAACAAACTATCTTCACTGCGTAAGCTGTTTTCAGGGGACTGCACGATTTCAAAGCCAAATTGTCCTGTGAGTACGGTTGGCTGCGGATAACGGACCGTATATGTAATCCCTCCTGAATCTGAGGATGGTACATAACCCGGTGATGGATTCCCATAAGTTGGGTGATCTGCCTGCCAACGAAAAATGTCGACGTGATTTGCTGCGTCAGCATCATGCGCAAATAAGGCTTGTAAATGCGCCACAACGCCGGGTGCATCTGTCATGAGGACGACACCACGCCGCCCCCAGGTGCCATCACTTTTGTCATCATTGGGCATGCTGTTGGGGCTCATATTTTCACTGCTAATCACAACACGCTCGCTATCAACAATGATGTATTTAGCATGCATGAAACGATAACGATCAAAAATTCGTTCGTCCGGTTCGTTGATCATAAAGTAACATTGACCACCAGCAGTTTCCAATTCGCGACAAATATATTTT
Source organism: Anaerolineales bacterium (assembly GCA_020432765.1). GTDB lineage: Bacteria > Chloroflexota > Anaerolineae > Promineifilales > Promineifilaceae > JAACFF01. The sequence continues at coordinate 1,696 of JAGRDI010000222.1, forward strand.
TCGCTGTCTGGCAAACCACCACTCGGTCCGCCTTCCAATAAAACGGTCACTGCCACTCCACGATCGAGGGCATTCAAAAGCGCATCAGCAATACCAACATTTTCGAATGTCAGGCTGGCAATTTGGAGGCTGTTTTGGGCGGAATTTATTTGTGCCGCAACAGTTTCAAAGGCATTATCGGGGGCAATGGCAATGGTGAGTACGGCCGTTTCTGTGATCTTTGCTGTGTGGAAATAAGCATCCAGATCCCATCCTGGATAGCGCACTTTTCGGCCATTGATTATATCGTCAGTTGCCTGCGCCCAGTCGACAGCCTGATCGGTGTCGACAATGGGTAAACCAGTTACCTGATCACGCATGCGGTACAAAACTTGTCCTTCTTGGCTAAAATTGGAAGAAACGGTATAGGGCTGCAAAGCTAATCCTTGCCAACCAATCTGCGAACTATCCCCCGTTCCATAAACCAATACATCAACAATTTCGTCCTCATTATCAAGCAAAACAACTTCATCGCCTATATTGGCGAAACCTGGCCAGCTCTCCAAAACCACATCTGGGGCATATCCAAATTGACGTTGGAAAGCATCGGCATCGCGTGCTATCCATTGTAAGCTGCCCGGTGGCAAAATCGTCCCTGCCGGGATGGCGGCACTGCTGCCACCATCACTTAGTTGCCACTCGCCAATATCAACAGTCGTTGCGCCCACATTGCGTAAAGCCACCGCTTCGTCACTATCATTGCTATCCTGACCATCATACAAAACCGCATCCATGATGATTTCAGCGGGAATATTTGAAGTCACGGCCGTTGCTGCCGTATCCGTGTTATTAGCAAGGTTGCTTTCGGTTGAATCCGAGGTAACGCTGACTTCATTTTGTACAGAACCAGCCACTTGCGACCCAATCATCGCTGAAAATTCGAGCATAGTTGAGGTACCGGCTTCTAATGACGCCGCCTCCCACACCAAAACACCCGGCTCAGTTTGTGTGAAAGGGCCGCTGTCAGGTACATAAGTTAATCCGTCGGGCAATAAATCGGTCAAGACAATATTGACCGCAGCTTGGTCGCCCACATTTTGTAGGGAGATATTGTAGCTGATGGTGCTGTCTGGAACGGCCGTTGTTGGTCCTGTTTTTGAAATTGCAAGATCAACACCGGAACTACTGCCTGGACTACACAAATTCGCTGCCCAGACGCTGTTTGCACCGCCATTGCCCATGCTTGGGGAAGCGTTGGAGGCCTCATCTATTACCCATTTGGCAGCTTGAGAGACGTCAACGGCCGTATCACCCATATAACCGACACGCTTTTGCGAACCAGGATGAATGCTGCCGGGTGCAATTGAAAAATCATGTGCCGTATTATCAGCAGCATCACGCAAATGAGGGTTGTCGGCAGCATTGCTGTTGGAGAATGCTGGCCAGCCACCGCTAAAATATTCAGAATTATGCGCCACAATCAGGGTACAATCGGCAGGATCAATATCATCGGCGGGCAAAACTGTATCACGATCATTCCCATTATAAATAACGATGCGTGTACCGGCAGGCAAGTTTTGCCATAACGAATGCGTTTCAAATGTGAGATCACCCGGTGAACTATCACCTAAATCCCAACCGCTTAAGTCCAATGCATCAGCAATAACCAGGAGTTCGACCCACTCTTTGCTGCCACTTGCGCCTTGGGACCATTCATTAATGATAATGGAATCAGACATGGGGAAATGAAAAGCTTGCGCCTGTGTAAATTGACGCGCTCCCACTGCAAATATCACAATGGGAAGAACCAGAATAAAGATGAACCAGGAAACACGTCGCTGCATGATACCCTCCTTGATGACAGAAACGGCCGTTAATCAAACGAGTGTGCTAAAGAACATCATTATCATATATGCAATTGGGTATTCGAAAGAGAATTATTAAAAAGTTATTAATGTTTCGAGGTAAAAAACGGCCGTTTTCTAATCACGAGCCAGATGACCAAGACTCAAAAAAACGTCCTGCATCATCTATACCAACTGGACTTTTTAAGCGGTCTAGCCATAAATGCGTTTGATGTTCGGGCAGCACTGGCGTTTGAAACGCTAATTCGAACCGCTGCCTGGCTTGATAAACAAACGCTTTTTCCAAATCGTTCAGATGCGGCTGCAAGAACTTTGCACGCATATTTTCTGGAATCTCAAGCAAGGTAATCTGGACATAGGCAGCGCTTTGCTGTTTGCCCAAAACCTTGAAAATTCGTCCGGGCGCCCAAACAGACAAACCCCACTCAGGATGTTGGGAAAATATATCCAGCGAACGTGCATTTGATGAAATGATCAGATAGCGATGGTGCGCTGCAAAACCGCCAAACTTGTAGGTTGCATCACAAAAAGTCGGCTCGCGAAACAGAATACCGACGCGATACATATCCAATACCCGCGACGATAAGGTTGTATCGCGATAATACGCTGAACAGTTGGCAAATGCCGTTTGCATTGCTTCTGATATCATCATGTCTCTTGTGCCAAAACGGCGAGGTATTGTTTATCTGCTTGGCTAAGGTTTGCAGTAAGCAGCAAGTCGGGGCGACGCTGCCAGGTGCGTCGCAGCGCTTCTTGGCGTCGCCAACGCGCCAGGTTCGCAGCATGACCAGAACGCACAACTGCGGGGACAGACCAGGAGCGAAAGGTTTCTGGTTTTGTATAGTGTGGCCCTTCTAATAAACCTGTCGCGAAACTATCGCTAACGGCCGCATCCTCAGCCCCCAAAACATCCGGCAGCAAACGGGTGATCGCATCTACCAAAATCATTGCAGCTAATTCACCACCGGTGAGCACAAAGTCACCAATCGAGATTTCGTCTGTAACCAGATGTTGGCGTACACGTTCATCGACCCCTTCGTAACGGCCGCATAACAATACGAGCCAGGGTTGTTGGCTTAATTCCTGGGCGACGCTTTGCGTAAACGGCCGTCCTTGCGGTGTTAATAAAATAATCGGTGGTACTGCTGCGATGCCTGTTTTTGCTTGTCCTTGGGCAATGGCAGCTTCAGCCGCCGCAAAAATTGGCTCAGGCTTTAACACCATACCGCCCCCACCGCCATAAGGTGGCTCATCAGTCACACGATGTTTGCCAACAGCATAATCACGAATAGTGTGCAGGTTTACACGCACATATTCCCCTTCCTGAGCGCGGCGCAAGATACTGGCATTCAAATAACCAGGAAACATCTCTGGGAAAAGTGTCAGGATATCAAATCGCATCCTCACTCCATATTTTGTAAAAGAACAGGGTCTTTCTTAGGATCACATTCACCACAATAGACAGCATCAGCGACAACTATCGCCTTGTATTCGTCAGTAGTAGTGCGATATGTATGGATGATGAAGGGCATTTTTTGCACATGGGCTTTACAGACAGCGCGACCACAAAAGCGGCAGGTCGCATGCGCGGTGCGTTCACAATGCCAACATTCCATAGGGTAATTACTCAATCAACTCCAAATCTTTTGTCGCAAACAAATCGGCTGCGAGCAAAAACAGAATCGAAGCGTACAAAAGTAGTATGGCCGGTGACAATGCCTGGGTAGGTGTAAATGAACCACTCATTACACCATCCAGAATTGCATTGAAGGGCCAGAAAACAGCGCGGAGCAGTTTGCCCACGCCTTCTGCACCACCAACCCGCAGCCACGCGGCTAAACGGCTCATCAGTGCAGCTAACTGAGCAGATTGTGCGTTATAAAAAGTGCTGCTTAGATTGGCGATGATGTTTGCTAACCAATTCATTAGAGCGGTGTAAACAGATTGTCCAATTAGTAGAATAGCAATGATGCCATACACGATTACACGCGACCAACCCGATGTAACCAGGTCGGAGGCATGTAAAGACAAGATGATGGCGAGGATATTGAGAGAAATCCATAAGGGCGGAATATCCAACATGCGGCTGCTTATCTCAGGCCCGTTGATAAGCGCTAAAAGGGAAAGTATTAGTTGCATTATCAATGTAAAGCTAAGTGCGCTGAGAAATACGGCCGTTATATATTCCACACGGCTGGGTAATCGTACAATGAGCGGGTAATTTTCGGCACGGTTAGCACGGGCGGCAATAGTCAGGGTTGACAAAAAAGCGACTACCGAACCAAAAGCGCCAATGACCAGGATATAGTTGCCCATATCAGGTGTGCCTTGTCCAGGAGGAAAGAAAATAGCCCAATAAATCAGGGTCAAAATAATATAAATAATGCCAGCTAATGAAAAGAACAGGGTACGCAGAAAATAGGAGGTGAGGACAAAAAGGCGTTGGCTCATTTGATTGCCTCGGCGTAAATCTCGTCCAATGTAATTCGCTGCTGCTCAACGCGCAAAACATCATAGTTTCGATTAAGCAAAAGTGTCAAGATGTGGCGGCGCAACTGCATAGCTTCATTGTGCAAGGTCACGACTTCTCCTTCAACTTCGATGCCTGGATGTAATGAGAGCAATAACGGCCGTAACGATTCTAAATCTTTATCGGTGTAAATGCGCACATACGGCCGTAAACTCAATGCTGCTGCCATACTGTTTTGATAATGAATTTGTCCTCTATTCAAAATGATCAACTGGGTACACACTTGTGTAACTTCATTCAGTTGATGCGAACTTAAGACAATTGTTTTGCCAGCAGCATGTAATTCTTTAATGTATGTATCAATTTCTACTTGCCCCTCTGGATCCAGGCCATTGGCGGGTTCGTCCAGCAATAGCAAGGGTGGATCGCCAAGAATCGCTTGCGCCAAACCCAGACGTTGACGCATTCCTTTGGAAATATGGCCAATTTTTTTGTTGGCAGAATCCAACAAATTAACCCGTGCCAAACTTTCCATGACCACACGCTCGCTATCATGGCGCGGAATATTACTAGTACCAGCCATCAACTCTAAATATTTGCGGACTTGTAACTGATTGGGAAAGAGTAAGCGTTCCGGCTTATAACCAACAAAAGGCCAGCCTTCCCCATTGGGGAAGAGACTGCCCGAAGTTGGTGATATCAGCCCCGCCAGCAGTTTTAACATAGTCGTTTTACCGGCACCATTAGGGCCTAACAAACCAAAAACTTCTCCGTGCGGGAACCGCAATGAGACATTGTTTAATGCCGTGAGCGAATAATATTTCTTGGTTACTTTATCGAGTGTAATCATAATTTTTTTCAGCGGCAGTTAGTTTATCACAGCGCCCATTTGGGGCAACACGGTATCATTTTGAGCTGGAGCAGGATTGCCGGGTTGTAAGGTAAGAAGATCGCCTTTTTTGCAGCGCTGCTGTTTGACTACATTACTACTTTGAACATAGATTTCAGCTTTTTTTTGTGCTTTGTTATAATCCGACAATGAAAGCACGAAGGAAATGACACAAGTGACTGACGAATCTCCTTCAAAATATCTACAGATCGCAGTGCGATTATGTGTGGTTTATACAAAATTTACCACACGATTTTTTTCTCTGCGTTCTCTGTGTTTAAAAGCTAGGAAAAACCATGCAATACACACAATTTGGCGAAAAATTTACGGCCGTTTCTGGTATCTTGCAGTTGATGGATGATTTAGGCACTGCGATGGCTGGCAGCGACGAGATGATCATGTTGGGCGGCGGCAATCCCAGCCATATTCCGGCCGTGCAAGCACGTTTCCGGGAACGCATGCAAGCCATTCTGGATAACGGAGATGAGTTCGAACGTCTTATCGGCAATTATGATCCACCCCAGGGGCTGGCTGCTTTTAATTCGGCCGTTGCCGAATTAATGCGTAAAACCTATGGCTGGGATGTTACAGCTAAAAATGTAGCCTTAACAAATGGCAGCCAAACCGCCTTCTTTTATCTCTTCAATTTGTTAGCAGGCAAATATCCTGACGGCAGCCATAAAAAAATTCTGCTGCCCTTGGCACCCGAATATATCGGTTACGTCGATGCAGGCATTGATGAGGATATTTTTGTTGCCCAAAAGCCACAATTTGAGTTCTTTGACGCACATACTTTTAAGTATCGGGTTGATTTCAAGAATTTGGTCGTTGATGACAACATCAGTGCGATTTGTGTGTCGCGGCCAACGAATCCGACGGGCAATGTGTTAACCAATCGCGAAATCGAGCATTTGCGGCAGCTTGCCAACCAACACGGCATTCCGCTGATCATCGACAATGCGTATGGCGCACCGTTCCCCAGCATTATTTTTAACGATGTCACACCAGTGTGGGATGAAAATATCATTTTGTGCTTGAGCTTGTCGAAATTAGGGCTACCAGGCACACGCACGGGTATTGTGATTGCGAGTGAAGCGATTGCAACGGCCGTTGCGCGTATGAACGCTGTGGTGAGTTTGGCCCCAGTTAGCTACGGTGCTGGCATGGCCCTTGAAATGATGCGCAGCGGTGACATTATCGATATCAGCCAAAACTTAATTCAACCGTATTATCAGGAACGTGCGGAAACGGCCGTTGGTTGGGTTTGGGAGGCGTTAGAAGGCACCGATTTTTATATCCACAAACCAGAAGGGGCATTTTTCTTTTGGCTGTGGTTCAAAGATTTGCCCATCACCTGCGCTGAATTGTACGAACGCCTTAAAGATCGTGGTGTTCTCATCGTGCCGGGTCATTATTTCTTCCCTGGTCTCACCGAACCGTGGGATCATAAACATGAATGCATCCGCATGAATTACACGCAGGAAGAACATAAAGTGCGCGCTGGTATCCGCATTATTGGCGAAGAAGTCAAGCGTGCTTATGCCAAAGCACAGCCGGCGTACACACCTGTTTTAGTTTGACCCAAGCTGCAGAATGAATTCTACAGCTAGCAAGTAAAATCATGTTAAACATGTTGCTTTATACGCTCTTTTGAGTTTGTTTGAACAAGCTTTTTATCCTTGGCCATAGGTTGAAATCTATGGCATTGGCATGGTAGCAACTGGGATTATTTAATCAAACATTTGGCCACAGATTGCCAAAGATACATTTTACTGGACACTGGCATTTTTATTTTACCAGCGGAGACATGTCAGGTTTTATGATCAATTTGTTCACACGCTGCTCGTGTGCTCGTGGTAGAAACCTGACATGTTTAGAACTCGCCAGACTCCAGCATTTTAATCCGTGATCATCCGTGCGAATCTGTGGCAAAAAAGGTATTGATACTTTGTTATGTTGAAACGTTATTGGTATTTATTTTTTGTTCCGTTTGTTTTATTTGGGGTGCTCTTTTTGGTGGCACGCCGGCTTGTTGCGCAGCGCAGTGAACTGCCTGAGGCAGTTGTGGCACGTGGGATTGTAAACGGCCGTTTAACTGCCTGCCCTGATTCTCCCAACTGTGTCTCCACACAAGACACAGACGCAACACACGGCATGGATGTGCTGCCGTTAGGTGCTGATATCGACGCAGCGCGTGCCGACATCAATCAAATTCTGCGTGAAATGCCCGGGGTGACATTTGTTACCGTTAATCCAGACTACATCCACGCCGAATTCCGCAGCCCATTTTGGGGATTTGTGGATGACGTCGAATTTCAATTTGACGTAGAAAATGCGGCGATCCATTTCCGTTCCGCATCACGCCTGGGGTATGGGGACATGGGTGCCAACCGCAAGCGTATGGAAACAATCAGGGAACAATATTTGTCAGAAAATTGAGAAATAGTGCGCAGCGCGTAATATGTTCTTCTGGAGTCTGGCAATATCTAGACTTGTCAGGTTTCTGCCACGAGTGAAATAGAAGCAAATTGGTCATAAAACCTGACAAGTCTCATCTGGTAAAATAAAAAACGCCTGTGTCCAGTATTCTTGATACGCACTACACACTACACTACATACGGCATAAACGGCATATCAAATGCCTCAGCCACAGCCCCGTAAGTCAGGTTGCCCTGATATGTATTCATCCCTTTGGCAAAGCCGGGATCAGCAGCCATCGCCGCATCAACCCCCTTATTCGCTAATCGCACCACATACGGCAAGGTCGCATTGCTCAACGCCAATGTTGAGGTACGCGGCACAGCACCGGGCATATTGGCAACGCCATAATGCACAACCCCATCAACGATATAAGTTGGATTTGAATGCGTGGTAACCTTGATGGTTTCGATGCAGCCACCCTGATCAACAGCCACATCAACGACAACACTACCATCGCGCATGCTGCTGATCATTTCACGAGTGACCAGTTTAGGTGCACGCGCACCTTTAATCAACACCGCGCCCACAACCAGATCAGCATTCTGGACAGCTTCGGCGATGTTATAGGAATTAGAGGCGATTGTGGTGAGACGGCCGTGTAACACATGCTCTAAGAAACGCAGCCGATCCAAATTTGTATCCATGATAGTAACATTGGCATCCATGCCTAACGCGATATAAGCAGCACTTGTGCCGACAATGCCACCACCAATCACAACCACATTGGCTCCAGGCACGCCTGCCACGCCGCCCAGCAGCATACCGCGTCCAAAATGGGGCGTTTCCAGATAATGCGCACCGACCTGAATCGCCATACGGCCGGCAACTTCGCTCATAGGCGTGAGCAAAGGCAAACTGCCGTCACGCGCTTCAACGGTTTCGTAGGCCACACCCGTTACACCAGATTCAACCATACATTTGGTTAACGCTTCTTCAGCCGCCAAATGCAAATAGGTAAACAATAACAAATCGGAGCGCAAAAAACCGTACTCAGCCGCAACCGGTTCCTTGACCTTCACCACCATTTCTGCACCCCATGCATCGGCGGCTGTCGGCACAATTTTGGCACCAACAGCGACATATTGTCCGTCGGTAAAACGGCTGCCATCACCGGCACTTTGTTGGACAAGTACTTCGTGCCCATTGTCGATCAACTGCTTCACCCCGGCGGGGGTCATTGCAACACGATATTCGTTATCCTTTATCTCTTTAGGAACACCAACTAACATCTAATTTTTCTCCTTATAAAGTGGAATTTGTGGGTATGATTATTTTACATGAAAACGGCCGTAATGTCGTTTTTTTATTTATCTGAGGGGTGTGCATACTAAATTACCAGAGGTAGCTTAAACAAAATACCTCATTGTGAGATATGTCATACCCGCGTAGGCGAGTATCCAGAATGACCAACACAATGG